>CAQTPN010000040.1:2138-8511 GCA_948888345.1 uncultured bacterium
GTTCAGACGTGTGCTCTTCCGATCTTTTTCTTTAAAAATTTACTCAATGCCTTTCTTACGCTTTTTGCCTCCCTTAAGCTCCATGCTATATCAAGAACATTTGAAAGATTTTCGCACTCTTCAGGATGCTCTGCATAATACTGTTTCATTCTTTCGGACATTTCAATGATTTTTTCAGGATGCTCGGCATAGTGTTTAATAAGGCCCTCAGAAATTTTCTTTTTTGTTTCATCAGACATCGGCCCCCTTGGAATATATACTCCATCCCGCTTTTCAGCCCTTTTTCTTTGAATACCGGTTAATTTTTCAGACATTTTTGATGTGAATCTTTCATTGTATTTTTTATCTGAAAGCTTTAAAACATTGGCATATCTGGTATTTAACTTGGGAATATTAAACTTATCAAGAACACCATTTATATTTTTGCCGTTTGTATATTCCTTTAAATCATTTAAAGAAAACCCGTCAGCCCAGTACATCTGCAGCAGCTGCAAAGCTAAATCCGTATCTTCATCAAACCATTCGAGTTTTCCGTTTTTTACATCTGCAATAAAAGAATTATTACTGTAGGTTATTTCTTCATCGGATAAAACATTCTTAAACTCAGGATATGCAGCCTTAACTTCATCTAAAGACTTCATTTGATTGATTTTACCGTATTTTTCTTTGTGTATATCAATCAAAGTCTTATTTTCAGGATTTCCGGCCGCCAAAGTATCCTCCATCATCTTTTTAATATCCGGAGGGCAGGCTTCGCCGGTGAGATTTTTAGCAGTTTCTGCAAGGTCAATACTGTATCCGCCCGTAAAAGCGGGGTTTTGCGGAAGATATTGAGCGAGATATTGATTTGTATACAGGGGGGGGGTAGAGGCAAATTCGTTTTTGGGATAATGCTCTAAAGTTTGCTGCTGCTTATTTTGCGCATTATTATTTGACGTTATACCATTTGAATAATTAAAATTAACCGTGTTATTTATTTTCATCTTCCAACCTATCTTGATTTTTTGTAATTATATAAAAATTTAAAATAAAAAAAGTTGCCTTAAATTTGCTTAAAGACAACTTTTTATTACAAAATATTATTTTATAACAGAATGCGATAAAATTTAAAAAACGTTTAGAAAATTTTATAGATTTTTTATAATTTCATCCCGAAATTCAGTGGTTTTGGCACATCCGCCTAAATCCTGTGTTACAACTCTGCCCTCTTTTATAGTTTTAAAAAGTGCGTTTTCAATTTTTTGCGCCGCCTCAAATTCGTTAATATTTTTTAACATTTCAACCGCACACAGCAAAAGCGCGGAGGGATTAGCCAAATTTTGCCCCTTAATATCAGGCGCAGAACCATGCACAGGCTCAAATACAGATGTTTCCAGACCAATATTTGCCCCTTGCGCCACTCCAAGCCCGCCGATAAGCCCTGCCGTTAAATCCGAAACTATATCGCCATACAAATTTGGAAGCACCAGTACATCGAATTTAGAAGGATTTTGCACCAGCTGCATGCAAAGAGCATCCACCAAAATTTCCTTATATTCAATCTGCGGATAATCTTTTGCAACTTCCCTTGCACATTCTAAAAATAATCCGTCGGTTAATTTGCAGATATTTGCTTTAGATACAGCCCAGACTGTTTTTCTTCCCATCTTTACAGCATAATCAAAAGCATATTTTACAATTCTTGTACTTGCTTTTCTTGTAATAAGTTTTATGCCTTCAGCCGTGTTGTCATCAACTTTCCGCTCAATTCCTGCATATAAATCTTCCGTATTTTCTCTAATTACAACAAGGTCTACATTTTCAAACGGTGTTTTAATTCCTGCAATATTTTTACAGGGACGCACATTTGCATATAAATCTAATTCGCGCCTCAATTGAACATTAACAGAGCGAAAACCCTTCCCAATAGGAGTTGTAACAGGTGCCTTCAGAGCGATTTTATTTTTCTTAATACTTTCAATAACCCTATCCGGCAGAGGAACACCCTCTTTTTCAATAACATCAAGTCCGGCAGATTGCCTGTCCCAATTGATTTTTACCCCCGCAGCATCAATTATTTTTACAACCGCGTCTGCTATTTCAGGACCTATTCCATCTCCTTCAATTAACGTTATATTGTGCATTTTATATTCCCTTGTTTTTTATTATATGCCATTTTTAGAATTTACTTATTATCCGGCAAATCCTTGCCTTAAAGGATTTAACAGTTATGACAGACTGAAATCTCCATGCTTTTTAAGATGCTCTATCAAGCCTCCATCCCCGAGAAGCTTAATCATAACATCAGGAAGCGGGGTAATTTTAAGCTCAATATTTTTAGTTACATCTTTTAATATGCCATTTTTGACATCAAGCTCAAGTTCATCTCCTGCATCGATTTTATCCGTATCGCACTCAATCAGCAATAAACCGATATTTATAGCATTTCTATAGAAAATTCTTGCAAAACTTTTAGCTATAACAGCACCGACACCTGCAATTTTAATAATCTGCGGAGCATGCTCGCGGCTTGAGCCAAGCCCGAAGTTGCTTCCTGCAACAACAAAATCTCCCTTTTGCATCTTGCTTGCAAATTCAGGGTCTGCATCTTCTAAAACATGTTTTGAAAATTCTTCCAAATTGCTTCTTAAATGAAAAAGCCGCCCCGGAGCAATATGGTCAGTTGAAATACCATCGCCGAATTTAAACGCTTTTCCTCTTTTAATTTCCATAAAATATAACTCCTAAATGTAAATTGTTTACATAGTTCTTCGGGTTCAAAAAATCATTTCTTTGAATATAATTCTTTTGTTTCAATTATAATATAAATATATTATGGGAACTATGGAAAATAGAAATTTAAAAATAGGAATAATCGGCTTAGGTTTAATTGGCGGCTCAATTTTAAAGGCATTAAAAAAGGCCGGCGGCTTTGATTTAATAGGAATTTCAAAAAGCAGCCATAAAAAAGCTGCACAATTTTGCACCCTTTCAAGCCCCGATATTAATGATATAAAAGACTGCGGTGTTATTTTTGTATGTTCAAAAATGTCTGAAACCCTTGATATACTTGATAAGCTTGAAAATATCGTGCAGGATGATACCATAGTCTGCGATGTTTCATCTTTGAAAAGATTTGTAAACAAAAAGAAATATTCTTACAATTTTATAGGCTCTCATCCTATGGCAGGAACTGAATTTTCAGGATTTGAAGCCTCATTTGCAGAACTTTTTTATGATGCAAAATGGATTTTAAATAAACAAAATCAAATACTTGAAGATTTAATTTTAAAAATGGGCGCAAAACCGGTAATAATGGATGAAATTACCCATGATAAATATGCATGTTTAATTTCTCACCTTCCAATGCTTATTTCAACCGCCCTTTTAAATACGGTTATAGAAGAAGATAAAAACGCGCTAAATATTGCCTCCAGCGGTTTTCGCGATACAACAAGGCTTTCTTTAACGGATACTTCTCTTGCGCTTGATATGCTTGAATTTAATAATGATAATTTTGAAATTTATATTGATAAATTTATAGAAAATTTAAAAGAATTAAAAAATATGCCAAAAGTGGAATTTATAAATACTTTGAATTCCATTCAAAAAATCAGAAAATCAATGTATGATATTAATGGCAAAAACAAACTCGGCTAACGGCAAACAAAAAATGATAAAGAAAAAAATCGAAAAATACATAAGATTTACAAGGTTCAAATATGCAGCTGCAAGTATGCTGGATAAGTATATTTTAAAGCAGATTATCGAGGTTTTCATCCTGGGGGTAATAATTTTTACATCCATCATTTTTGCCTCCGAAACCTTTACCCAGCTTATAAAACAGATAACCCAGTTTGGAATTCCTTTTAATATTGCAATTATGATGATTATTTTAAACCTGCCTCAGGTTTTTGTAATGACCATACCGATTTCCACCCTTTTTGCAACAGTGATGACTGTTAATAAATTAAGTTTAAATTCTGAAATAACAGTGCTTCGCGCCTGCGGAATAGGAATTTCAAGAATTGCGCGACCGATTTTTGCCTTCGCCATTGCAATGACTATCGTAAGTTTTCTTATAAACGAATTTATAGTTCCTGCCACAAGTATGCAAGCCAAGCACCTTGCCGTTTATTCACTCCAGAGCAAGCATGTGCCCGATGGCAGAATGAATTTTACCCTGAACGAAAATGATAAAGAGGGAAAATTAAAAAGACTGTTTTATGTTCAAAAATGCGAGGATAAAACCCTTAATAATATTACTGTTTTAGACCTTTCAAATCCTGAAACGGTGCAGATTATTCAGGCAAAATTCGGTAAAACAGATAAATCAGGCTGGATATTTGACGGAGGTGTTATGTATACTCTTTCCACCACCGGAAAAGTTTTAAACACAACGCTTTTTGAAAAATCTACAATAAATTTCGGGTTGGATAACATCGAAAGTTTTGTAAAAGAAGAAGCAAATCAATATAATTTCTTTAAATTGATGAAATTTATCCATAAAAATAAGAAAAATCCACACTTTTTAGAAAAATTAAAACTTGAATTGCAGGTGCAGCTTTATGATAAGCTGGCTTTACCTGTAACTACATTCGCTCTTGCACTTGTTGGAATTCCGCTTGCCATAACCCCGCCAAGAGTAAGGTATAACAGGGGATTTTTATTCAGTGTTATGATAATTTTTGTATACTATGTAATACGCGCCTTTTCCCTGAATTTAGGAGAAACAAAAGCCATAAGCCCGTTTCTTGCCGCATGGCTTCCCGTAATTTCAATCGCTGTTATAGGATGGATTTTATATTACAGAAAAGCCCATAAAATAACTTAACATTTGTAAACTTTGGGCAATATGCCACATAAGGCATTTACTTGCTTTTCTTCTGATAGGCCCATGCATTGTGATTATGGATACTTTCCTGAGCCTCAATTTCAACTTCAAAAAAGTTAATAATTTTATTTTCTTCCAATTTCAAAACAATATCCCGAAGAACATCTTCAACAAATTTGGGGTTTTCATAAGCCCTTTCCGTTACTGCCTTTTCATCCTCTCTTTTCAAAAGGGAGTAAACCTCAGAGGAGCCTGCTTCTTCAATGGTTTTAATTAAATCTTCAAGCCATATATGTTCTTTATCGGGGTATGAAATTTTAACTTTCACAATTGCCCTCTGATTATGTGCACCATAATCCGATATTTCTTTTGAACAGGGGCAAAGCGTAGTTACAGGTACTTTTGCACCTAAATAAAATTTGTAATCTTCTTCATTTATTATACCCTCAAAATAGCAGTCATAGCACATAAGGGCTTCCAGTGCGCTTTTTGGAGCAATTTTTTTAATAAAATACTTAAAATCAAACTTCACATAGGCATTTTTTGCATCAAGCCTTTCCTGCATATCAATGAGCATCTGCTTAATATCAACGCCCACAAGGTTTTTCTTCCTGTAATCATTCAAAATCTCAATAAACCGGCTCATATGAGTACCTTTAAACTGCCTGTTTAAAGAAACACTCATTTTGGCTTTAGCATACACCCTCTGCGTATCTACAGCACCATTGTTGAGTTTACGCTGGATTATCAACGGAATTTCAACATCTTTAACACCTACTTTTTGAATATCAATATTTCTTTTATCTGATTGATTTTGAACGTCATTCATAATTTCATTTTCTTTTAATATGCCATACTTGTCATATTTAACAAAACCTTAAAAGCTTTGTCCTGCAAGGTTAATCTCCGAAGCTTTTCTCTTCCAGTGCAAGCAAAAGCTTCAAAGCCGCATGTCTTTGGGTTTTAGGGTCAGCATGTCTTAAGATTTCAATAGCTTTAATCATTACAGGGTCATTATCATACCAACGGTTTCCCCTGCCCTCATACTGAGTAATTATCTGATAAATACGCTCTATTACTTCACCTGCAACCTGCTCCTGCAATTGAAGAATAAAATCTTTCGCATGTTCCTGCTCATCCGGGCTTGATAATCTTAATAATTCAAGAGCTTCTTTTAAGATAGGGTCTTTATCATACCAACGCTTATTTTCAGGCGCATTATTCATATTATCTTCCATATTCAACTTAATCCTTTTTTTAAATTAGTATACCATAAATTCCGGTTTTATGAGTTATTTATATCGGTATTTCAACCAGATTAGCATATCCATAAGGGCTTTCCCTCTATGGGAGCGGAGATTTTTTTCATCTTCCGTTAATTCTGCCATGGTTTTATTTAATTTTTCAAGAACAAAAACAGGGTCATATCCAAAACCGCCCGAACCTCTCTTTTCAAGGGCAATTTTGCCGTTGCAGACACCCTTTGTTTTATGAAGGATTTCTCCGTTCCCATCAAGCAGAACAAGATGGCATTCAAAGTGTGCAGTGCGGTTTTTGGCA
>CAQTPN010000041.1:0-594 GCA_948888345.1 uncultured bacterium
GAAGCCTCTATAAATTCTTTTTTATTGTCCGGTTTAATTATTAAAATATGTTTCATTTGAAAATCATGGATATTAAAATTTGATGGAATTTCTCCTATTGATAAGGGGAAAACCCGCTCAAACAATACATCTGAAAGATTTTCCTTTAAGCTTTTTGCAGGATGGGAAAGCCCGTAAATATCAAGAGTAGTTGTCGGAATAAAAAGCGGAGAGAAAAATTGAAGCCCCTGAATATGGTCCTGATGAATATGGCTTAAAATTAATGTTGCATCAATGGGAGTTCTTGAATACAAATCCGTACCGGATAAAATATGCTCTTTTTGTAAATCACGCCCGAGGTCAATAATTCCCGTGCCTGCATCAAGAATAATTAATTTATCTTTAATCCAAACTTCAACACAGCTTGTATTTCCGCCATATTTAAGATGGCTTTGCTTTGGTGTCGGGTGCGAACCGCGCACCCCTCTAAATTTTACTTTTATTTCCTGCATTATTAATTTTCTTGTACTTCCTTGTTTATTTTATTTTGTCTTTTTAAATCTTCCTTTAAGGCTTTATCCTGTTCTTTTTCAAGCTTTTTTGCTTCCTTTTGTG
>CAQTPN010000041.1:604-8501 GCA_948888345.1 uncultured bacterium
ATTATCTTTTGATTTTCTAATCGTAATAACAGTATTCTGGTCAGACGGCAAACCTCTTAAAGTAGCCGAAGCAATTGCATTCAGCTTGCTCTTCTTTTGAATATCTTCTAAACCGGTTTCAAAATATTTAAAATTAAAAATTGTCCTATCCTTATAGTTTGTAATATTTACATACCGGAAAGCATTGGGATAAGTCACAAGAGATGGTGTGCTGACATGGATAATATTCCCCTGCTGTCTGATTTTTGCCGCATGATAGTGTCCTGAAAAAATAGCAATAGGTGTTTTTTTATACTCTTTAATAATATCCATATAAGTATCGGAATTTAAAATTTTATGGTGTTCCGATTTAAAAGGCTCAACAACTGGATGATGTTCAAAAATCAATATTACTTTATCTTTGTGGCCTTCTAATTCATATTTTAAAAATTCCGCCTGTTCATCGGTTAATCTTCCGTTTGCGGTAATTGCATCATCAATCGTTGTATCAAGAACTATAACACGGTATTCACGCCTTGGCGAAAAAGCATAGTAGCTCTTATCGAAGATATAAAAAGGATTGCATTTTCTTATTATATTAAGTGCTTCGTTTTTTGAAATATAATCAGGTGCCCCGCTTTCGCTTCCTGCCATCTGGGCCATATCATGGTTTCCAAATGCAGTAAGGGAAGGGTATTTAAGCTTCGTTAAAAGCACAAAGAAATCTCTGTAAGATTTTTTCAAAGGCTCATTTACTATATCACCGGTAAACATAACAAAATCAACCGGCTTTAGATTATTTACCTGACTGACTGCATCTTTCAATAAATCTTTGGAGCTTGAAAGTGCCTTATAAGAGGTGTCCTCCCTGTCTGAAATGTGCGTATCGGAGATATGAACAAAACTTAATTCCATATCTTTGAACGAAAAATCAGCAAAAGCACTTCCTCCCAAATTAAACATCAGGAGGAAAACGGCTAAAATCTTAAATATTATCTTTTTCATCTTCTTTTACTTTTTTATGCTATTGATTCAAGTCTTATTATTAATTCACTGTTTTGTGCGGCAAATTCAGGCCCTCTTGCCTTAATTGCATAGATTAATGCCAGCGGAAGGTTTAGTGCTTCACCGCTTTCAAGGTGCCTTTCATAATAATCTTCAAAATTATCGGGAAGTCTTAATGTCCAATTCGGGTCGCCTGAAGTGCCGGGACGGTTATATACTTCATTAATTCCAAAGAAATCAGTAAAGAAGATTTGAACATTTTCATTCTTTGCGGCAAAAATTTCAACCAGTTTTGAAAATGCCAAGAATTTATCATCAGTATAAAGTCTTTCTCTGATTTCATCTCTGTTTTCAGAATGTGCGTATAAATCTTCCATAAGATTATCCACATGCGGCGTTAATTCAGGTTTTCCAATCATAGACTGAGCCCACATTCTAATAGGCTCATTATCGTGAGTGCCGACCATTGCCCAAGAATTTTCAGTAATATTTGAACATCTGTAAGCATGGTCTTTTTCCTCAGCAACAACAAACTGCACCAGTTTCATGCCTGCAAGTGCATATTTTTTCATAACCTGAACTACGGGATATGTAAGCGTTCCAAGGTCCTCGGCTACAATTGCATCTTTATTAAGACCGGCCTCGCGTGCTGCCGCTATAACAATTTTTTCAATTGTCCGGCCGTATTTTTCAACCTGCGCTTCATCCAATTGTTTAATCCATTTTTCCTTATCGGGTTCTACTTCATTATTTGTATCTTCGCATCTTGCAATTGAATATTTTGAAAGCTCAGGATGGAACGGAGATGAGTAAAGCCTTCCTGCTCCTTCTTCAATTTTCGGAAGGGAGCCTTTTTTATAAACCCACGGGTCAATAAGCCCTACAGTGTGGTCAATTCTGACTCCGCCGGGGTTTTCTTTAAACATTTTTAAATATAATCTGTATAAAAGTTTTCCCGCTTCCCCGAGACTGCCGTCTGCATTAAACATTTTCTCAGGGTCAACAACAGAAAAGCCCCAGGCCTGCCCGTCTTTTGAAAAATAATCCGGAGGGCATCCAAGGCACCAGCCCTCTAAAAATAAGGATTTATAAGCCCAATTGTCGCGGTCGGAAAAAGCAACCTGTCTGTCTGCAATCATTTTTAAATTTTTAGATTTTGCGTATGCCCTTGTTTTTTCGCTTTGAAGGGCTGTTAAAAATTGTGCTAATTTATATTTACCGATTACATCTTTATATTTTTCATTTAATTCTTTAATGCGCTCATCTGCTTTATTTCTATCCCATGTTGAAAATAAATCTCTATCAAGTTCATTTTCCCACTGGGGCCAGTAATCAGAATTATGCTCAAGGCTTAAAGCCTCATATAAAGCATCATTATCAAGCCAGTAAGCATTTTCTTTTTTAAAATTTTCAAAATCTTCTTTAAACTTAGCGGAAGCATTAAGGTTAAAGTTTTCATAAACTTCATTCATAACCCTGTCAAGTGTTTCTGTTGAATAAACGTATGCTGCCTTATTTTCATATATATTAGGGTTTTCTTTAACAATTTTTTCTAAAGATACCGCAGATAAAAGATTTTCATATTCTCTTGTGGTTAAGGATACTAAATCCATAAACAGAGGATTTTGTGAAAAAACAGTTCCCGTATATGGAGAAGAATCGCTCTTTTTTGTTTTACCGTTAGGGCCCAGCTGGATGGCATTAAACATATCCCCTGCAAAGTCCATCAATTTTTTGGCACCGTTTGAATTATAAGTTCCAAACCCTGTGTTTTCGCCTTTTGTAGATGGAAAGCTCACTCCATGCAGAATAAGAGCCATATTTTTCTTATTCAATGCACATAAGGCTTCTTTTACGATTTCTTTATACTTAGAATTTATCTTTTTATCTTCTGTAGTTTGCATAATGCAGCCTTCTCCTCCTTAAAAGTTTATATTCATTCATCAATAGCTTGTTAAACCCTTTTTCTGTAAGTATTCTCTTACATTATTCAGGGCACTTTGTACAATTCTTGTTATTCTTGAGCTTGATAACCCTACCATCTGTGCAATCTGTTTTACCTGCATATTGCGGTAAAACCTGTATTCAACAATGGTTCTGTCTTTTTGCGGCAGTGTAGCAATTGCCTCTCTTATAACACGGCCAAGCTCTGTGATTTCAGCCTTCTCATCCGGCGTGGCGGATGTATCCTTAATAAAGTCAAAAGGTGAATCTGTATCAGATGAAGCGGATGCAATAGAATCAATTGATAAAATTGTTTCATAAATAGCTTCCCTTACCTTATTTGGAGAAACATCAAGGCTTGAAACATTATCTGATGATACTTCTTCTTCATCTTCTGCCGCTTCTTTTTTATGCTTCAGCGTATACCATTTATAACGGTTCCTGAGTTCGTTCCTTATTGCCCATCTCACAGCGGTTGCAATATAGGACGTATTATATTTTTCCAACTGTTCATCGGTTTTATTTTTTATAAGTGCTTGAATTGCAATAATACCGATAGATACAAGCTCTTCACATTCTACCATGTGGGCCGGTATCCTTCTGTATTCTACCCTTGCCACCTTTTGAATAATATCTATATAATCTTTTAATTTGTTTGATTGCAATTTTAGTGCCACACTTCTACCACAGTATATAAATACCTCTTAGATGATTTTACTATTTTTTTGAGCTTTTTGCAAATGCGCTAAGACAGACCCCACTATTTGGAGTAGGGGTTTATACTGTAACGCCATTATAAATCAGACTATTACATTTAAAATTTCATCAATAATCTTTAATTTTTCAATATCGCCTTTTATTAATTTTATTTTATTGGCAACTGATTTATGTAATTCATTTTGATTATATTCTTCATCAAAATCGTATAATGCTTTTGGTCTGACTTTTAATGCTTCGGCTATTTTATCAAGTGTTTCCGGCAAAGGATAATTTGCACCTGTTTCTATACGCGACAAAGACCTTGAGGAAATATTCAATGCTTCCGCAAGTTTTTCTTGTGAAAGTCCTTTAGTTTTTCTTAATTTCGCAATGCGAGAGCCTAATAATTTCTTTATATCCCTATTGTTTGACATTTATTCTAATCTTTCAATCCTTATATACTAATGTTTATTTATTAGAAAAATAAGGACTTAATATAGAGAAAAATTCTTTTCATTAAGTCTTGACACAAAAAAATGAATTGCTATAATGACAATGTAGAAAGCAAAATAAAATTTCAAACTAAATATAATTCAGCGCGGGTTGAAATATAGCCCGTTTTCTTAGATTTATTAGGTTTCACCCTTTTTGACCTGAATGCGGCATTGTTACATGCCGCATCCGTTCCTTGTGAATATT
The DNA here is from genome assembly GCA_948888345.1 of uncultured bacterium. Classification (GTDB taxonomy): domain Bacteria; phylum Cyanobacteriota; class Vampirovibrionia; order Gastranaerophilales; family Gastranaerophilaceae; genus MGBC122484. The sequence goes on from CAQTPN010000041.1 coordinate 4,931, forward strand.
AGTTCAATAAAGCATATCTGGATTCCGATAGGGCAATTAAATTACTTATAACGTATGCAATTTCGTATAAAGGTCTTAAATACCACTTTTTACTTGAATGTCTGTATTTTTGGTATTTATTCACGATTTCAAATAATTCCACCTTCAAAATGTCTAATTTCTCGAGATTGTATTTTCTCACCAGCTTTTCATAAGTGTAAAGTGTTTCTTGTTTGTTCATTTTCTTCTCCTTTTTTTAATGATGTAAAGCAACTTTTATACTTAAATATTAAACCGCTATAACTCTTTAAGATATTACCTGAAAGGGTAATTTTATGGAATTAAATTATATAAAATTTTATAATAGAGAATAATTCAATTGTATTTTACACACATGCGACATAATCTCATATAATATGAAGCTTTCTACGTTTAAAAAGGCTTTTGGTACAAGTATTCAAAAGCAAAGAGTACAGAAAAATTTGACACAAGCTGAACTTGCTGAAAAATTGGGTATAGAACTTTCAACTCTTGGCAAGATTGAATGCGGTATGAGTTTTGTTTCAGCAAAACTTTTGTTGAAAATATGTTCCACACTTGAAGTAACTCCTGCTGAATTATTTAATTTCAGCGGCAAAATTAATATAAATACTGTATTTGACAGTGATTTTGAAAGAGTGCTTGAAATATTATTTAAATGCAATAACAAAGAACTAAAAAAGATTTATGAAATATTAACTTCTATTATTGATTTTAAAAAATAAAATAAACTGGCAAAAAAATTTTACAAGTATTTACAAGTTTTAATAACAAAACTTACTTATAAAAATATTATGAGATTTATGTACAAGTTTATACTAAATTAATCCCAAACAGTCATGCTGAACTCGTTTCAGCATCTTGCATCAGTAAGACCCTGAAACGAGTTCAGGGTGACGATTGCAGATAGTTTTATATAAACTTGTACATAAATCCCAATATTATTTATCTTCTTTTTTATCGTTAACATTTTTTATCTGCGGTGTTTTATTTTTTAATTTGTATACAAAAATAAGGATTTCAGCAACTGCCTTATATAAATCAGGAGGAACTTCATGGTTTATTTCAACCATTCTGAAAATAGCACGCGCCACAGGCGGATTTTCAATAACAGGAATGTCATGTTCCTGTGCTATTTCTTTTATTCTTCTTGCAAATAATTCCGTACCCTTTGCAAGGAGTTTTGGTGATTCCATAGTTTCTGCATCATATTTTAAGGCACAGGCAATATGTGTCGGGTTTGTTACAACAAAATCTGATTCAGGAACCATATCCATCATGGATTTTTGCAGCAATTGCTGCCTTTTTTGCCTTAAGGCAGCCTTTACATGAGGGTCGCCCTCAGAGTTTTTATACTCATCTTTCACCTCTTTAAAACTCATTTTCTGGTCCTGCATAAATTTCCACTTTGTAACCCCGTAATCCATTGCAGCAATAATTAAAAAGGCAATCCCCGCTTTAATGATAAAATCTACAATTAATTTACCAAAGGCAATCAGCGTTGCAAACTGGTTATCAATCGCAGCAAGCATCAAAATCTCGGGAAAATGCTCCATATATACAACCCACCCGATAAACCCCAGTATCGCAACCTTGGCAATATTTTTTACAAGCTCAAACAACGTTTTCGGGTTTGCAAGGTTTTTAAAATACTTTGTAGGATTTAATTTATCAGGCTTTGGTATCAATGGAGTTATTGTAAATAACGGCCCGACCTGAATTAAATCCCCTAAAATCCCCATAAATCCCGCCATAAGAAGAATAGGGAGAATAATAAGAAGGGTCGGAAGCAGGGTGGATGTCATAATATACATATACCCGATATCATCGAGATGAGCATTTGGAATCTGTTCGTAAAGTTTCCCGAAAAGTGCCGAAATCTGGCTCCATATAAAAGGCCCGAGCGCATAGATTACAGAAAACATAACAATCAAAGCAATGGCCATTGAAAAATCCTTGGATTTTACAACCTGCCCTTCTTTTCTTGCCTTTTGAAGCTTCTGATGAGAGGCCTCAAATTGTTTATCTTCATCTCCCATTAATTATTCCTTATATTACTTATCATCCCCTTTATTTTAGAAAGGAGGGGGTGTTTCTTTTGTCTGTTTTCAGGTACATATATACTCTTCACCGGTTTATTTAAAATATCATACTCTTCCATTTTTTCAACTATATTCATAAAGAAATTATATTTGTTTAAAACTAAATCCTTTGCAACCATTAATTTGTCAAAGTTTTTCCCGTAATAATCCTCTGCAATTGCCTTTTTAATAACAGAGGCTGCCTTTTTAACATCTAAATCTTCAAGTTTTATCAAAGAACCTTCAGGAAAATATTCAAAAATATTAGGTGCACCGTAATAAACCGGCATACAGTTGCAAAGGTAGGCATCTGTTATTTTTTCCGAAAAATAATGCTCTTCAGAAGTATTTTCAATTGCAAGTGTATATTTTGAAGGATTTAAAATCTCATCTTTTGTTTTAATTTCACAAATTCCCCTGCCTTTTATATCAAATTCAAATTCACTGCCTTTAAATCCGTCTTTCAAGGCATATAAGAATTCAAGCCTTTCTTTGTGACCCGAAAACACTGTCTTGGAGCTTGTTATAGCACAGAGATTTTTTGTTTTTTCGCATTTTAAATTTCTATAATAGTCATATCCGTAAAATGCTGCCCAGAATATTGAACTCTGGGTTCTAATAAGGTTACATCCGTCATATTTAGAAGAATTCCAGCTTCCAAAAACCTTATCCGCATATTTATAAGATTTTATCCAATGGGAAAAAAGCCCGGTATTAGCAGGCTCATGATGAAAAATCCAGACTTCTCTTGCTCTCATTTTTAATTCGTAAGGCGAAAAGTTAACAATAACGGCCAAATCCGCCTCATCAACAGCCTCTGTTGTAAATACAACATCTTTAAAAACTGCGCTTGCTCCTCCTTTAAAATTTGGAACAAGCCTGAATGTATTTATCCAATCAACAGGATATATAAGCCTTACAAGCTTTTTTGCCATTCAAAAAACCTTAATATTTTGCCATTGAAACAATTTTAACGCCGGATGGAAGTTTTTCTCTGCCTTTTAAATCTTCTAATTCAATAACAAAACCTATCCCTGCAAGCTCACCAACACTTTGGATTAATTTGCTTGCAGCAGCAGCAGTTCCCCCTGTAGCTAAAAGGTCATCAATCAATAAAACTCTTTTTCCTTTTTCAATGGCATCTTTATGAATTTCAATTTTATCTGTGCCGTATTCAAGCTCATATTCCATAGAAATCGTTTCAGCGGGCAATTTTCCCGGTTTTCTAATCGGAATAAAACCGCATCCTAAAGAATATGCAACAGGCATGCCGAATATAAACCCTCTTGATTCAATCCCTGCAACATAATCAATTTTTTCATCCTTAAATTCATCTGAAATATAATCAATGATTTTTTTCATTGTAACAGGGTCTTTTACGGCAGTAGTAATATCTCTGAAAATTATCCCTTTTTTTGGAAAATCAGGGATATTTCTTATCATTTTTTTAATATCTTCCATTCTATTTTTCG
>CAQTPN010000042.1:0-7092 GCA_948888345.1 uncultured bacterium
TTTAGTTACCACATTGACCAAAAAAATGGCCGAGGAATTGACGGAATATTTAACCCAAAAAGGAATAAGAGTAAGATATCTGCACAGCGAGGTACAGTCTTTGGAGAGGGTGGAAATCTTAAGAGACCTCCGCCTTGGTGAATTTGATGTATTAATCGGCGTAAACCTGCTGCGCGAAGGGCTTGATATCCCTGAAGTATCCCTTGTTGCCATAATGGATGCAGATAAAGAAGGGTTTTTAAGGTGCGAAACGTCATTAATTCAAACAATCGGACGTTCCGCAAGAAATGCGGACGGGCATGTTATTATGTATGCTGATAAAATCACGGATTCCATGAAGGTTGCAATTGAAGAAACCAAACGCCGCCGGAAATTACAGACAGAGTTTAACAAAAAACACGGAATTACGCCGAAAACCATTAAAAAATCTATTGAAAATAATTTGCTGTCACTGGTTCAAAGCTATAGAAGCATTGAAGATATTGTGGCAGACCAGATGTGCGAACTAAATATCGATAAAAAGGATTTGCCAAAACTTTTAAATAAGCTTGAAAAAGATATGCACAAAGCCGCTAAAATCCTTGATTTTGAACGCGCCGCAGAACTCAGGGACCAGATAAAGAAATTGAGAGAGATGGTATAATTTATATTTACCGGGGCGCATATCTATGATATCATGCTTTGAAAAAAGGATACTTGATGAAAAAGATTTTCAATTTTGCCTTATTGGTATCTGCCGCTCTTATGCTTACGGGATGCAGTGCAAATGTTGTCGGAAAGTTTGATAATTTTAACGAAACATTTAAAGGAACAATTGATTTAGACATGCAAGGTAACGGCATAATAAAAGTAAAATCGAGCCCCAGCGGCATAACTTGCAAAGGCAAAGGATGGATAACTTTTATTCCAATCTCAAGCCGTTTATTAGGCACTTGCAAAGGACAACAGGGCGAAGCAAAATTAAAATGTAACGATGGAAGAATAATCACAGGCGAATGGAAATGTCAAAGCTGTACAAGAATTTCCGGAACTGCAGAAAGCAATAAAGGCGAAGACATAACTTTTTTCATAACTCCTAAAAGCAAAAAAGCGGAAGAGATGCTGGAAAATTATAAAACCGAAGTTTCATCAAAACAAGGTTTAAATGGCGAAGAAAAAGATATAATGGAAACCTTATTTTAATTATGCAAAATTTAAAAAATATATCAATATTGTTATTACTTGCTTTTATTTTGTCGGCCGCAGTTTATGCACAGGGCAGCCGCTCCTCATATAACAGCTTTTATATCTACAATAAAGAACGGCACGGTTATTATTTAATTGATTACACCAAAGAAGATATAAAGACTCTTTCAAATATTGAACTTAAACATTATAAAACCGCTAAAAAAATAAATAAATTATACATGCAGGGCAGATATGAAGAAATTATAAATAAATATCCGGATTTTACACCCGGTCTTCTTGAGATGTACAGAAAAAATTACAATACCGGCAAATATGATACGGCACTATATTACTTAAATAAAATTAGCAAATTTGATAAATCCTTTGATAAAAAACTTTTATCAAATTTATATTTTCTGACTTATTATAAAACAGGAAAATACGATTTAGCCCTGGAACAATTATCTAATCCGGAAGAATATAAGAAATTCTCCGTATTTATAGCTGATTGTTATTTAAACCTTGAGCAATACCCGCAGGCCATATTATATGCAAATAAAATTCCTGAAAACGGCGATAATTATTATATGGCTCAAACAATCCTGTTTAAAGCTTATTTTAGACAAAATAAAACAGACAAGGCAAAAAATATTGCTCAAAAATTAATAGACCTTAAGCCTTATCTTCCTGATAATTATCTGCGCTTTGCAAGATGTGAAAATGATAAAGCACAGAAGATAAAATATTATTACCTTGCAAGGGATAGAGCAAGAGATATTGATGAAAAGAATGATATAAATGCCTATGTAATGTTTTTAGAACAAGAAAAACTTAATAATGTTATAGAAAATCTTGAAATGTTTGTTGATAAACCGGACTGGATTGAAATATTAAAAACTGCACAATATGGAGATTTTGATTATTGGATTTCAAGACAGGATGATTTCTTTAAAGCATCAAATAATTGTATTCAAAAATACACAGGAAAAGAACAGATAAAATGCTTTGAAAACCTGAATAAAAAACAAGATACCCTGACATTAAAACTTATTCAAACAGTTAAATTGGAAAATGAAAAAGCCTATCAGGAAGCAGTGGTAAGGCAAAATCAAGAACTTATCAGACAGCAGATGATACAAAATATAAATCAGATAAACGCAATTTATCAAATGAAGAATATAAATAACAGCTTGCAAGAACAGAATAATCAGCTTAAAAGATTAAACAATTATCTCTATTGGTAATAGTTTGAATGCAAGCTATTCCTTCCACTCGATTTTATAGCCCAGAAATTCTGCGATTTGTTTAATTTCCCAGTATTTTAAATTCCCGCCGTTAAGCCTTTTTGAAAAATTTGCAAGACTCAAAGGTTTATCAAGCGTGTGATTATAAGCTTCAAGAAAGGTTGTCAAATTATACCCCTTCATCCTTAGACGGGCTTTAATTTCATCAATTGTTATCTGTATAAATCTTTTGTCTTCCTGCATATATTAAGTTTTATTAATTATTCAACTAAATAGTTGATTTTATTTCCAATTTATGATACAATAGCAAATATAAAAATATTATATCATAAATTTTAATATGAGGTTTTTGTGTCTGATTTTACATCAAACAACAGTGAAATTTTTGAAGATTTTTTCTTCGATGTTAAAGCAATGTCAATTTTGTTGCACAATTGGTGTTTAACAGATGCTGAAATTGACGACACTACTCTATTTCTTGCAATGTCAATTAAAAAACGGATTGAAGAATTTGATACATTATACAGACATTGCACATAATATTATTACCATATTTCATATTTATTTAGCAATTTTTGGGGCATTAGGGTTTTTATATATTTATAGAGGAGTTTTTAAAAAAAAGGGTATTAATTGAGTATAAATTTCGGACATCTTATAAAAATCAAAAACAGCCTTGGTTCATTAAATATTACAAAAACACCAAATATATCTGCAAGCAGCTGCACCTTTCAAAATGCGAGAGATAAATTTGTAAAATCAGCCCAAAACAGTGTAATTAAAGCAGTGCAAACAGGAAATGACGATAAAAGCATTCAAGCCTTAAGTGAAAAATTGCACAAAAAGGCAGGAGGAGATTTTAACCTTTACTATAAATATTTTCAAGATATTTTTAAAGATACAGGTGCTGAATTTACAGGCAGAATTAAAGAGCCGTCATCAATTTTTGCAAAATTAAAAAAGCGTGCAGAAAATCTTGGCCGGTGTGATACCGCTTCCCTTGTACCTGATTTGTACGGTTATAAATTAATTACAAATGGAAGCCCTGAAGAAATTGAAAAAATTATATCAAAAATTGAGCAGATGGTTGATTCCGAAACGGTTATCCCGAGCCATTTTTTAAATCATGGTGAACTATCTTATCTGGATAAAAAACAGGTGAAAAGTTTAGAGAGAATGGGATTTTTTGTAAGCCCGAACGCTAAGAAATCAGGGTTTACCGATGTAAATATGTATTTTAGAGATGCTTTAAATAAAAATACCTTTGAACTCCAAATTATCGGGGACAAAAGCAATCAGGTAAATCTTAAAGAGCATCTGTTTTATAACTTCAAAACCAAAGGTGCCGCAACAGAACACGGCATTATAAACAACAAAATGCAGGCAATATTTGAATCAATGACTGATTCTCAAAAAGAACTTTATGAAGAATATATTAATAAATGCTACGCATATGCAAGAAACTTAGAGCTCAAAAACCCTCTGCCAAAGCCCGTTTTACCGGAAAATTTTGATAAAGCTTTAGAGCTTGTATAAATATTTAATTTGGCAATTTTAAGTTTAAAAAATACTTAATATAAATATGAATATTGGAAAAACGAGTTTGGCAATTGCCAACAAAATAAAAAGTATTGCAACCAGCGGAAAGCAATATATTACAAACATGATTAACAAACACCCCGCTGATTTTTGCCATTTTGCAGAACAAGCCGACAAAGGCGAAGCACTTAAACATTTGTATTCAATGTTGATAAAACTTACGCCTGAAGATGTTGGCATTATTGAAAAAGCCAATAATAAGGATGCAACAAAATATTGTTATGATTTAGTGTGCAAATCCATGAAAATTCCAGAAGAAATAGCCCCTGAATTTATTATAGAGAAAGCAGACAAAGAAGTTCCAAGATTAAGTGGCCAATATAACTTTATGACAAACGAACTTAAATATTTCAGCGAATCAAGCACTAATACAAAACTTGGAAAATGGTGGACTTTTGGACTGCTTCGCCATGAAATGGAACATTTCAGACAAAATATAGATATGTTAAGAAACAAAGATACAAGCAAAAAGCTTTTTAGCTACTATAAGGAATTGTTTGAAAAAGCAGATTGTCCAAAAGAAGATATTGCAGAATACTTTAAGGCACTAAAAGACTTTCAAAAAATGATTTTAAAACACTATCCAACAATTAAAACCGGAAGTAAAGAATATAAACATGCAGATAAACTCCTTCAAAATCATATAAACTACACTCTTGGCACACAAGGAGCAGCAGACAGGCTGCACTATTTCATTCAGCCGATGGAATTTGAAGCCTGCAGAACACAAGGTTTTAACTGGATAAACTACTGTGTACAAAAACACAACATAATTTAGGCAGACATTAAAATTTTTCTATTAAGCTGCATTTTTATTAATTGAATTAAGCACTTCGTTTAATACATCAAATAATTCTGCTCTCTCCATCTCATTCAATTCCACAAGCGGACGGCGAACATAATTTTCAATCATCTTAAGTCTTGATAGTACGGCTTTTACAGGCACAGGATTCGGTGCCATAAATAATTTTTTGAAAAGCGGATACAGTTTCTGGTGCATATTGCGTGCAGCCTTTATCTGCCCTGATTTAAAATTATGAACTAAAGATTTAATCTCATCCCCGACAACATGTGATGCCACTGAAATTACACCATGCGCACCAAGTGACAGCATAGGAAGGGTAAGGCTGTCATCTCCGCAATAAATTGCAAAATCATCAGGACATAGTGTCTTTAATTCAGTTATCACATCCATATCAGGAAAACTCTGTTTCAGACCTATAATATTCGGATATTCTTTAGCAAGAAATGCTGCGGTTGAAGGCTGCATATTAACGCCTGTGCGCCCGGGGATATTGTATAAAATAATCGGAATATCAACACTTTTTGCAATTGCACCAAAATGTTCAATCATCCCTTGCTGGTTTGGCTTATTGTAATAAGGAACAACGGAAAGTATAGCATCCGCGCCTATTTCAGCCGCTTTTTTGGATGAACTTATTGCAGTTTCTGTACAATTGGAGCCTGCACCCATTATAATTTTTGCGGAACCGGAAGTTGCCCCTTTAACCGCATACAAAAGCTCATACTCTTCTTCATGGGTAAGAGTCGGGCTTTCGCCTGTTGTTCCTGCAACAAGAATTGCATCGGAGCCTGTATCGGTAAGATGTTTTGCAAGTTTTTCAGCCGCAGCAAAATCTATTTCCCTTTTATCGTTAAACGGGGTTACCATAGCTGTTATAACTTCGCCTGCATCATATCTTAATGTCATACAAAATCTCCTTCAATTTTTTAGTGTCTGCCGTAAAGGCCCATTCTTACAACGGATTCCGCAATTCTTACAGTATTCAAAGCGGCACCTATTCTTAAATTATCTGCAACACAGAATAAATCTATAGCATTATCAAAAGCTATTGATTTTCTTATTCTGCCGACATAAACAGGGTCTTTGCCTGCACAATCCTTAGGTGTCGGATAAACATAATTATCAATATCATCCACAACTTCAACACCCCATGCCTTTGACAAAATTTCACGGGTTTTAGCTGCATCAATCGACTTTTCAAATTCAATAGTGACAGCCTCGGAATGCCCTCTGTATACAGGAACTCTTACAGCTGTACATGATATCGGCACATCATTTGAAAGATGTAAAATCTTTCTTGTTTCGTTTGTTACCTTCATTTCCTCTTTTGTATAGCCGTTTTCCGTAAAAGAATCAATTTGAGGAATTAAGTTAAACCCGATTTCATATTTAAAAACCTTGTTTTCATAAGGCATACCAACCAAATTAACTTTTGAATTATCTGTTAATTCATTCATTGCAGCAAGTCCTGCACCTGAAACAGCTTGATAAGTGGAAACAATCAATCTTTTAATATTGGCATAATCGTGTAAAGGCTTTAAAACAAGCATTAATTGAGATGTTGAACAATTAGGGTTTGCAACAACACCTGTGTGCATTTTAAGGTCATCATCATTAACACCTGCAATTACAAGCGGCACATCTTTTTCCATACGAAAAGCACTTGAATTATCAATATAAACACATCCTCTTTTTGCTGCTTCTTTTGCAAGAGCAAGACTTGTAGAACCGCCTGCTGAAGCCAAAACAATATCAACCCCGTCAAACTCTTCGGGTTTAGCCTCAATTACAGTATATTCTTTTCCCATAAAATCTAATTTAGAGCCGGCAGAACGGGATGAAGCCAGCATCTTGATTGAATTAAACTCAAATTTCTTTTCTTCAAGGATACTTAAAATTTCTCTTCCAACTACTCCTGTAGCACCCAAAACAGCTATATTAGGTTTCATAGTATATTCTCCAATCCGTATATAAATTCATTATTATTATAAACATGCTTAATTGCAAGCTCGACGCCGGACATAAAACATTCGCGGTTTATGGTGTCATGCCGGATGGTAAGGGTCTGCCCCATTGCGCCGAATACTACTTCCTGACTTGCAACAAACCCGGGCATCCTAACGGAATGAATATGTATATTGCCTTTTCCGTTTTCCGTAAAATTGCCGCCCCTTGAGCCTTGTATTGTTTCGGTTTCAGCACAGTTCCCAACAGTAAAATCAGGATTAGCTTCCGCCATCATCTGGGCCGTTTTGATTGCAGTGCCCGAAGGAGCAT
>CAQTPN010000042.1:7102-8423 GCA_948888345.1 uncultured bacterium
TGTGGTGAAGTTCTATAATTTCCGCATTATTAAAATATTTAGCGGCCATTTTTGAAAACATCATCATCAAAACCGCACCAACAGCAAAGTTCGGCGCAATAATGCACCCTGTATTATTTGCTTTTGAAAGCTCTTTTAATTCTTCAATCTGTTCCGTTGTAAGCCCCGTTGTTCCTATAACCGGCTTTACTTTAGCATTTAAATATTTTTTCGTATTCTCAAACACGGAAGCGGGCTGCGTAAAATCAACCATAACATCAGGCTTATTTGCTTCAAGAGCTTTTTCTAAATCGCTTTCTATAACAATATCACCGTATACATTCTCGCCGGTTCTGAATTTATCAACCGCCGCAACAAGGCTTATTTCACCTTTTGTTTCATAATTATTTATAATGGTTTTTATAACTTCGGTGCCCATTTTTCCTAAAGCACCCGTCACTCCTGCTTTTATCACTTATATTTTCTCCAAAAAATAATTTTTATGATGTTTTCTACAAATCGGATTATTTCATAAAAATATACCGATTTCAAGATTTTTTAAACCTGAAAGAGACGTTTTATGTTAACTTTTGTTACAAATTTGCACACTTTCTGCATAAAATGTGCAAATTTTTTCATTTAGGGTTTTTGTAGTGTAAAATAAAACAAAAAGGAGATGTTTTATGTCTATTGATAGATTACAGAACTCAATCCTAAAACAGAATGCTCAGGTTGATAAAAAATACACAGGCATAAATAGGGCGAGAAAAGTTACAAATTTAGCATCCGGTGCTGTATGGCTCGGGGCGGGATATCTTGGCGCAAAGTCAATTTCAAAAGAAAAATCAATCTTGAAAGACGGTCTTGCAGGTGCTTCAAATTTTGTTTTAAAGCATCTGAATAACGGTATTAAAGCCATTGACAAAAAAGAAAAATTCAAAGGTGCATCAGATTTATTGCAAAAAGCAAAAAATGCACCGGCTAAAAATAAAGCCCTTGTTGTATTTGGAGCATTTATTGCAAGCAGGCTGCTAAATGTTGTTAAAAGAAATAATTATCTTAAAGGGGTATTAAAACAGGCTAAGGTTGATGAAAAAGCAATCAGAGCAAATGAAGCTCTTGAAAATGAAGCCGTTGCAATTGCCGAAAGGAAAGCCTTGCTTGAAAATTTCAATCCTGATGATTTATTGGAATAATTGTCACATTTCTTGACTTATGTTACTTATGCTTTTATCTTTATTTTGATAAAAGCATATTTTTTAAGCTTACACAACTTCATCTCTGACAAGTTTATCTTTAACTTTATCAAGTCCTGATTTTATAATTCTTGAAATTCTTGAAG
>CAQTPN010000043.1 GCA_948888345.1 uncultured bacterium
CGGTGTATCTTTAAACATATTATTACTTTTTGTATTTAAATATTTAAATTTCTTCATAGATATAATTAACGGGTTAAATATCTTTTCTATAATAGGATATACAAAAATACATCTTCCTGTCGGGATTTCGTTTTTTACATTTCAGGCACTGTCATATTTAATTGATATTTACAGAAAAGATATAAAAGCTGCAAAATTTTTTGATTTTACTCTTTACCTGTCATTATTTCCGCAGCTTGTTGCAGGGCCCATTGTAAGATATAAGCAAATTCAAAATGAGATACATAACAGAGTTATTAAAAGTGTAAATTTTGAAGAAGGAATTAAAAGATTTATATCAGGGCTTTCAAAGAAGGTTATAATTGCGGATACTTTAAGCTATAGCGTTGATAAGATTTTTGCGTTGAATATTTCCGAATTATCAACAGGAGTATGTATTTTAGGGGCAGTGTGCTATACGTTTCAAATATTCTTTGATTTTTCAGGGTATTCCGATATGGCAATAGGACTCGGGAAAATGTTCGGGTTTACATTTCCCGAGAACTTTAACTATCCATATATCTCAAAATCTATAAGAGAATTTTGGAGAAGATGGCATATAACATTATCTGAATTTTTCAGAGATTACCTTTATATACCTTTAGGCGGAAACAGAAAGCATGTGTATCTAAATATTATGATTGTATTTGCATTAACTGGTTTCTGGCATGGGGCGGCGTGGAATTTTATCATTTGGGGTCTTTATAACGGGGCTTTAATTGTATTTGAAAGAATGGGGATGTTAAACAAACTGCCAAAAGCCTTGTGTCATTTATATTTTATAATAGCTGTTGTTACGGGCTGGGTGATATTCAGATGCGAGAATTTATCTTTTGCATTTGCCTTTTTAAAAACCATGTACAGCTTTGATTTTGCAAATTCAGGGAATATTATTTACCACATAAACCGTGAATTAATATTTACGATTATAATTGCGGCAATTTTTTCGGTTCCTGTTATTTCAAAAATTAAAAGGTATGTTCCTGTTTTTGTTCAAAATGCAGCATATATAATGCTTCTTGTTGTTTCGGCTTCTTATGCTGCGGTTAATACGTATCAGCCTTTTATATATTTCAGGTTTTAGGGAGATGTAATGAAATTTAAAGGAAATTTTTTAATAATATTTTTTGTAATATTTCTTTATCTTCCTGTAATAGGACTTATATTTGATTTTAAAAGCGGTATTTATGACCCGAGGCTCGGCAGCACCAAACCTTTTCCCGAATTTAAGGATTATTCGGGGAATATAGGGAAATTTTGCGATGCATTTTTTGAATATTATGAGGATAATTTCGGGTTTAAATATTATTTTATGAAATTTGCATCAAATTTAAAGATTAAACTTTTTAAAACATATCCTAAAAATATTGATGTAAAAGTTTTAAAAGGAACAGACGGCTGGCTTTTTTATAAACTCGGAAATGAACCCGAAGATTTTCAAGGGAGAGTGCCTCTTTCAAATTCAATGCTTAATAGGCTGATAGGTGATTATGAAGATAATCTTCAATTTTTTAACAGCAGGGGAATAAAATTTTATGTTTTAATTCCGCCTGATAAAAGCGTTGTATATCAAGAATATCTTCCCCCTTCCATAATTTACGGGATAAAGAGCAATAAGACAAAAATAAGCCAGCTTTTAGCTTTAAATTCGGATTTTATTTATCCAAAAAAAGAACTTTTAGAAAATAAAGGGGATGAATTATTATATTTTAAGACCGATACACACTGGACATTTTACGGTGCTTATTTCGGGTATAAAGCTTTAATGAATAAAATCGGGCAGGATTTTAATATCAAGCCGCTTGAACTTTCCCGTATGCAAAAAAGCGAACATATACGTACGATACCTGATTTAGCAAATATAGTGGATGTAGGGACGGATAAACCAGAAAAGGTGCCTGTTTATAGGTGTGATAAAACTGTTAAGAAATCCGGTTTAAAAGTGACAATTTACGGAGATTCTTTTTTAGAATTTTTAACACCATACATTGCTTGCACATTTGAACAGGCAAGGTTTATAAATGTAGGACATTTTGACAGGGATAAAATAGCTGAGGATAAGCCCGATATTGTAATTATCGAGATTGTTCAGAGAAATTTAAAACACATGTTTGATTAACTAATTTAAACAGTGTATTTTTTGACTTATTTGTGATTTTCATTAAAAGATAGCAGGGAAGATGCCGTATAATTATATGTATAGTATCTTCAAGAATTTTTATTATGCCTTTTAACTATCGTTTGCAAAAATTCTTAGAAATAAGAATAAGAAAAAAAGATGAGCAGCTTGAAGTTGTTCAAAAATGCCAGAAGGAAGTTATGAGGATTGAAGGGCTTATAGCTCAAAATAATAAAAATATTCAAGATACGAGAATAAATATGCGAAAATCTGACCCCAGAATGTATGACGGATTTGACAAGTTTTTAAAACATCTTTATGAAGAAGGTGAAAAGCTTGAACTTCAAAGACAGGAAGCAATTAAGGTTTTGCGCCGCGAAGAAGAAATTCTTATGCAAAGGGAGCGCGAAGTTGATGTTTTAGAAAAGCATAAAGAGCACAAAAAAGAAGAATATCTTTATGAAGAAAAAATGCGTGAACTTAAAACTTTGAATGAAATAGGCTCTCAAAAACATTTTATGAGAAAAAGAGAGCTTGAATACGAGCAAGAGCTTGAAGAAATAATTGAAAGACACAAAAAAGAATGAATATAGAAAGTCAAACGAAACAATACGGGAATACTGAATATCAAGGCGGAAGCTTAAAAGGAGCTTTAAGCTATGCTGCGCTTTCAGAAAACGGAGTTTCTGAGGATTTTTTGGGAACCAAAAGCTCTGACGGGGCTACGTTTAAGGAAATTTTGAACGTGGAAAGCCTTGAGGTGCTTGATAAAGAGGCTGATGATATTTTAAATTCGCTTGATTTTGTCCAAAATTTGAATTTAAACGCGGTAAACATAGATAAGGCGGATGTTTTATTTTTTATAAACGTTGTAAATCAGGCAGGGTATACAAATTACGTCATTCAAGATGATGGAAGCCTTATGGATACAGTAAATTACAGAAGTATTGAGGTTTCAAAAACTTTATCTGATGTGCTTTTTAAAATGCAGAATACGGCAAAAAGTGCCGTCAGACTTGATTTTGATAATAATGTAACGGTTGTTTTAAGACTGTCTGATGACGGGAAAATAAATGCTCATTTTATTCCCGGAGATAAAGCAGTGGAAGAATATTTAAAGAATAATATTCCATATTTAAAACAGAGGTTTGAAGAACAGAATATTCCATACGCAAACCTTAGCTATAGACAGCAAAAACAAAGACAAAACGGGCAGCACAACAAGGAGAAAAATAATGAATGATGCATACGTAAATGCTCTGAATACCCAGAAAGCTACTCAAAGCTGGATGGATGCCGTTTCGGAAAACATGGTAAATATATATACTCCGGGGTATAGAGAAAGTAAAATCAATTTTAAAACTTTCCTTGATTCAACATACAGCGATACCTACATGAGAAGTACTGGACAAGGAAATGCAACCCCCGGTACTTCTGATGAAAACGTATTTTTGGAAGGTTCAGGGTATTTTGTTTTAAGAAATGAAAACGGAAAACTTGCTTATACGCGCCTCGGTGAATTTAAATTTGACGGAGATGGCGTATATAAGGCTACGGATGGCTCTGTTGTGCAAGGATATATTATGAATGATAAGGGTGAAATTGTAAGCGGAACAAAATCTTTAAGTCAGGAAGATTTTGATAAAACAATGGCTGAAGGCGGTGCTTTATCAATTCCGACAACGGAAATCAAACTCTGGGTTGACCCCGATAACGGTAAATTTTTAGGAAAATATGATGAATATGAGATAAAAGAAGATGGTATTTTGTATGGAAAAGCAAACAACGGCAAGGATACCACCCCTTTATACAAAATATCAATTATGAATTTTCATAACCCGCAGGGGCTTTTTGAATATAAATCAGGTCAGTTTGTTGAAACGGAAGAATCCGGAAAACCTGTTATGGGCAGGGGAGAAATCCGAAGCGGGCTTTTAGAATTATCAAATTCAGACTTTAAAGCCAATATTTCATATTATCAGCAGGCAAAAATGCAGCTGGAATTATCAAATAAAATGATTTCAAGCTATAAGGAACTTTTACAGAATGCAATTCAGTTGATGAGCTAAAATCAGCCGGTTGTGCTTTAAAAATTTTTAAACAACAAAAAAGAAGATACAAAGAAGATATATTTATAGGTGCTTATACTACAGCATTGGTTTTTTTAACCAATGCTTTTTATTTTTAATTTTCTCCTACAACTTTATTTAAGCCAAGGGGTTTATCTATATTGCGGTTAAGCTTTTGGGCGATTTTCAAGGCCAGAATTTGTAAAATAATAACAGATGAAAGCATTGTTATTATTTCATTGTCAAACCTTTTAAATTTAACCTCTAAAAAGTTTTCATTTTCAATATTGGCTTTAATATCGCTTATAGCAATAATTTTCGGGTTATAGTCTTTTTTAATTTTATCCAGTGTTTTTCTTTCAAATTCGCCCATAGAATTATAGAAAATTTCAACTATAACGCTATTTTCGTTTAAAATTGCCGTATGTCCGTGCAAAAATTCACCCGTCGGATAAGCGTTTACATCAATATATGAGGTTTCTTTAATTTTTAGCGCGCCTTCCTTTGCTATAACATAATTATAGCCATATCCTATAACTGGAAAACTTTTCAATTTTGAAAGCACACAGGCTGCTTCTTCAATATTTTTTGTATTGTTAATTACATCAAGGGTATCATTTTTAATATTTTGAACACCTTTAATATAATCTTTAATATCAACCCCTTTATTTTGTGCGATATATAAAGCAAGAAGCCACAGGCATAAAACCCCGCCTGTGAAAGATTTTGTTGCAGCGATTGATTTTTCAACCCCTGATTCAATATTCATTTTAAATTCGCTTGCTTCATAAATGTAAGAATTGTTGTTATTTACAAGCGCAAAGCTGTGTCCGCCCTTTTTATTTACAAGATTAAGAGCACATTTTGTATCATAAGTTTCTCCGGATTGGCTTATGAAAAAATACAAAACGTCTTTATTTATTTCTCTTTCCTGGTTTGAATTGAATTCGGAAGAGTATTCAAAGGATGTTTTCAATTTTGAAATGTTTTCAAAAAATTTTTGTCCAAGCCTTGCACAATTATAAGAAGAACCTGATGCCACAAATTTTATTTCACTAAAATTTAAAGGAAAATCGGCCTCAATTTTTCCGTTTTTTATATATTTATTAATCAAATATTCAAAAACTAAGGGTTCTTCCTTAATTTCATTCATCATATTACATGAGGGCATATTATTTATATTTTCCATTTTCTTATTATAATATTAAAATGCAAAATACACTACCTTCCAAAGTATTAAGCTCTAAAAATTGTGAATATGCCTACATTCACATACCTTTTTGTAAAAGAAAATGTAATTATTGTGCTTTTACATCCCTTCCTGCTTTAAATTTAATTGATGATTATATTAAAAAATTAACTCTGGAAATTAAGCATTACTATAAAAAATCACCCCTTAAAACCCTTTATATAGGAGGGGGTACGCCATCTTTACTGAATGTTAAACATTTTGAAAAGATTTTATCTCTTTTTAAATTTGTCCAAAAACCCGAAATAACGGTAGAAATTAATCCTGACAGCGCGGATATTAACCTTTTAAGTGCTCTTTATAAAATGGGTGTAAACCGTTTAAGCATCGGTGTTCAAAGTTTTGATGATGATATTTTAAAAAACATAGGCCGCCTTCATACGTCAAAAAAGGCCAAAGATACTGTATATCTTGCACAGGATATAGGATTTAACAATATAAGTATAGATTTAATTTACGGGCTTCCGTCCCAGAATATGGAGCTGTGGGAAAATGACCTTAAAGAAGCTAAAAGCCTTGGCATAAGCCATATTTCCCTGTACGGGCTAAAGATTGAAGAAAATACCCCCTTCTTTAAAAACCTCCCGAAACACCTTCCTGATGATGATATGCAGGCTGATATGTATGAATTTGCAATTGAGTATCTTTCAGATGAACTTCAATTGTATGAGATTTCAAATTTCTCACAATCTGCTCAATACCAATCAAAACACAATTTGAATTACTGGAATGAGGGGGAATATTTTGGCTTCGGGCTTTCTGCTGCAGGGTTTTTAGATGGCATACGGTATCAAAATACGAAAAATTTTATGGAATACATTAAAAATCCGCTCTTATCAAAGGATATGACCGTTTTAACCACAGATGAAAGCCTTGAAGAAACAATTTTTCTCGGGTTTAGAAAAATGGACGGAATAGATATATATAATATAAATGAAAAATTTAATATAGATTTTAAACAAAAATTCTCTGCTCCCCTTAAAAAATTCATTGATTCAGGGCATATTGAAGAAACGCAAAACGGCTATCGTCTTACAATTAAAGGAGTTTTGATTTCAAATTTAATATTATCAGAGTTTTTGATATAATAAAGCTTATGGAAGAAGATAATAAAAAAATAATAGAGGATATGCAGGAGGTTGTTCTTCAAATGGCAAAAGATGACATTGAAGAAAATCCTGATATTGTAAATGAATATTTTGACTGTTCTGCCTGCGGTAAAAATAAACCTATGGCAGGAAGCATTCAATACAGTCAATACAGGCTTTGTAATGACTGTGTTTTGCTTGCGGAGCTTGGCTTCAAGTTGAAGAAAATTCAAAATATTCAAGAATTGATTGATGCTATGGAAGATAAAAGGCTTACTGAAATTTGTGATTTTATCAAAAAGGATTCTAATGCACACAACAACTAAAAACCTTGCTATACTTGGCTCTACAGGCTCAATTGGCACGCAGGCTCTTGAGGTGCTTGAGGCTTTAGAAAATAAGGAGCTTTTTAATGTTGTTTCAATGTCATGCGGAAATAATATCGAGCTTTTTATAAGCCAGATTAAAAAATTTAACCCTGAAAAGGTCTGCATTTCAAGCCCTGATAAGGCTAAAGAATTGAAATCAATTTTTCCAAAGCTTGAGATATTTTCAGGAGAAGATGGGCTTATAGAGCTAGCTTCCGATAAATCTCTGGATATTATGCTAACGGGAACATCAGGATATGTGGGTTTAAAACCTACCTTAAAGGCAATAGAAAACGGAGTTGATATTGCACTTGCAAATAAAGAAACGCTTGTTATGGCAGGGGATATTGTAACAGAGGCTGCAAGACGCCATAATGTAAAAATTCTGCCTGTAGACAGCGAGCATTCGGCGATTTTACAGAGTTCCGGCGGAGAGTTTAATAAACTTAATAAAATAATAATTACAGCTTCCGGCGGACCTTTTTTAAATAAAACAAAAGAAGAAATTTTCAGTGCCACCTGTCTTGATGCTTTGAAGCACCCGCGGTGGAATATGGGTAAAAAAATTACAATAGATTCTGCAACCCTTATGAATAAAGGCTTAGAAGTGATTGAAGCGCATCATCTTTTTAATTTACCTTATGAAAAAATTGAGGTTGTAATTCATCCAGAAAGTATTGTGCACTCTGCCGTTGAATTTAAAGACGGCTCAACCGTGGCGCAAATCGGACTTCCGAGTATGCATATTCCTATTCAATATGCTTTGACTTATCCTGAGCGCGAAATCGGGATAAAATCAAACAGTTTTTCATTTATCGGACAAAAATTGACCTTTGATAAACCAGATTTTGAAAAATTCCCCTGTTTAAAAATGGCTTATTATGCCGGAAAAACCGGCGGAACAATGCCTGTTGTTTTGAATGCGGCAAATGAGGTTTGTGTTTATAAATTTTTAAGGGGTGAAATCGGGATAAAGGATATTATAAAAACGGTTGAAAAGGAGCTGGAAAATCATTCCCTGATTAAAAACCCAACTCTTGAAGAAATTTTTGAAACAGATAGGGAAATAAGAAATAAATTGTGTTAACCGTTATTGCGAGTTTTTCTCTTGTCATTGCAAGCTTGGCGAAGCAATCCAGCTATTTATTGTAGTGTAAAATTAATAACAAAGCCCGCTGTCAATTAGTGAAAACCCCTCCGGCAGCTTATTTTCAACAAGGCTTATCAATTGGGAAGGCTTCATGCGTAATGCCTCTGCCACAGTCCAGATTGATACAAGCTTGGGTTCATTCAGGCCGTTTTCAAGTCTTGATAAAAGCGACCTTTGAAATGAGCACTCATCCGCTAAAAGCCTTTGGGATTTTCCCTGTTTCTCGCGCTCTTCCTTGATTATCTGTGCCAGAGTTTTAAAAATTATATCTGCATTCTTATAATTCACATGTTGCATGTATAGAATTCTAATGTTAAAATAAAATT
>CAQTPN010000044.1:0-5464 GCA_948888345.1 uncultured bacterium
CTCTTAATCTTTTGGTCGTGGGTTCGAGTCCCACCAGGCCCACCATTTACTCCCTTTTTACGGGAGTTTTATTTTAAATGAACAAAAAATTTAGTTTATTAAAGTTATTTTTCTTCCGTATCCCCTCTCATTAAAAACGGAAGAGGTATTAAAATAAAGGCAAGAAGTGCTACAATTGCAAATGCATCAATATAGGACATAAGGGTTGCCTGCTCAATCATCTTTTTATAGGCAAAAGCACCTGCCTTATACTCTGCAAATGTGCTTGAAGCCCCGTTTATAAAAGTATTTGTCCATATAGCCATCTTTTGCTGAAATACCGGATTAAAATTTGAAAGATTATCTACAAGATGATTCTGGTGAATTTGCGTATGTCTTGCAACAATTGTAGATGACATAGATACAACGATTGCAACCCCTACAGTCTTGCAAAAATTATGTAAGCTTGCACCATCCGCAAGTGATTCTTTCGGAAGTGTGCCGAGTGCAAGTGCGGAAATTGGTATAAATGTTAAAATAACTCCAATCCCAAGAAGAACGTTTGGCATAGTAACATAGAAGAACGAAACTGAAAGATTTGCATTTGTAAACATAAATGTTGCAAACCCGAGGAAGAAAAATCCGACGGCAATCAATAGCCTGCTGTCATAAATTTTCATCAAATAAGGTATTGCAAAAAGCATTAATACACATGATATAACCCTTGGTGCAAGAGTATATCCGCTCAATAATGCACTGTATCCTAAGACATTCTGTAAAAACTGTGGTGCAAGGAACATTGTTGTAAAAATAACCATACTTACAGCAGTTGAAATAATTGTTCCTATAAGAAAATTTCTATCTTTAAAAAGTCTTATTTTAATAAATGAATTTTTATTCTCAATCTCCCACACTATTAAAAATGACAGCGTAACAAGCGAAAAACCTGCAAGCCAGCATATCCATGCGCAATCAAACCAGTTATACTGCTGTCCTTTATCTAAAACTATCTGCATGGACAGAAGCCATAAAATCAATGCCGTCATGCCGACAAAATCAATTTTCTGTTTATCTTTTTCAGGTTTTGTATCATCGATAAATTTGCTAATTAAAACAAATGAAAGTATTCCTATCGGTATATTTACGGAATAAATATAATGCCAGTTTAGATTGTCAACAAGAAATCCGCCGAATGACGGCCCCAGAATGGCACAAACCATAACAGCCAAACCAAACAGCGACATAGCAAGACCTTTTTTCTCCGGCGGAAAAGCTGAAAGCATAACAGTTTGCGAAATGGGTGTCATTGGCCCTCCGCCAACTCCTTGAATAAAACGGCCTAAAACCATAATATTTAATGATGGTGCAAAAGTACAGATTAAGGCACCGAGGGTAAAAATTGTAATGCATATTTTTATAAACTGTTTGCGCCCGAGCAAATGCTCAAGCCACCCTGAAAGCATAATAAGACAGGCATTTGCAATCATATATGATGTAACAATCCATTTAGCTTCATCGGCAGTTGCGGCAAAATATCCTGAAATATGAGGAATTGCAACATTGGTTGCCGTTGTGGCAAGTGCAGAAAAGGATGTTGGCATTAAAATAGATATAGCAATAAGCCAAACAGGGACCTTGCGTTTTTGGACGGCAGTTTTCATTATTTCACCTTAACCGTTGGTACTACGCTCATCCCGGGGATAATATTGTATCCTTCTATATTATCGGTGAATAATATTTTAACCGGTATTCTTTGAACTACTTTTACATAGCTCCCGACCGCATTTTCCGGAGGAAAAAGGCTTGCTTTGGCACCCGATGCCATTTGCAGGCTGTCTACAACACCGTTAAATTTTTTACCGCCGTATGCATCAATTTTAATTTTAACGCTCTGTCCTTTTTTCATATTTGCAATTTGTGTTTCCTTAAAATTTGCAACAATCCATACATCATCCTGTGCTATTGCAAATAACGGCTGAGCTATTTGAACAAAATTCCCTTCTTCAACGGTGCGGTGTGTAATTTTGCCATCCTGCGGGGCATAAATTTTTGTATATGATAAATCGAGCCTGGCTTGTTCAACCTCAGCCTCAAGTCTTTTTATTGAAGCTGAAATTTCACTATGTTTCGCTTTTGAAGCTCTGCTGTTTGATTTTGCTGCAGTGAGCTTATTTTTACTCTGTTCATAATCTTGTTTTGAAGATATTCCTTTGGAATACATTTTTGAATATCTGGAATAATCACTCTGGGCAAAATCCAGTTCCGAATATGTCTTAATAACTTCGTTATCGCTGCTTTTTAAGGCGGCTCTTGCTTCATTTAGCTTTGATATTGTCTGCCTTAATTTAACCTCATAATCTTTAGGGTCAATTTCCAAAAGCAAATCACCTTTTTTAACTTCCTGATTATCTTCAACATATAATTTTACAACCGGCCCGAATACCCTTGGTGCAACGGTTACGATATGTCCTTCAATAAAAGCGTCATCGGTTGATTTATAATATATTGAATTAATTGAAACAATAAGCCCGAGCAATAGTAATACAAGCGCTGTTACTGCAGGTACAATTACTCTTTTCTTTTGATATACATGTCTTTCATCTTTGTTGTTATCTTCAGCCATCTTTATTTCCTTTATTAATTATATTTGTAATTTTACGAGATTTCTAACGTTGTCATAAACTTTTTTTAAAGTATTTAATGTTATGGTAAGTTCTTCTTCACTTATGCCTTTTGCTAAAATCTTCTTTATTTCTTCTGCGCTCGGTAGCATTTCATCCCGCACCTGTCTGCCTTTTTCCGTTATAAGAATTTTGTAAATCCGCCTTCCGCGCGCCTCTTCAATTTTTTTAACAAGCTCTTTTTCTTCTAAAATTTTTATTATGCGCGAAACATTGCCCCTGTCTTTTAATGTGATTTCCGCTATTTGTCTTTGATATAATTCGCCATGCTCTGTTACTAAATCAAGTACGAGATACTGTTCGGGAGTGATTTCAAATCCTCTTTCGGAAAATGTCTGTGAAGAAAGTGCTCTTGCTACGATTCCTGTATTATATATGCTTGTTCCTATTCTTCTTCCAAAAGAGATTGACTGCATTTATTGATTTTCCTTTTTTCTTGTGATGTAATTATAGCACAAGAAAAATTTTAAAGGCAAAGATTGTATGAAAAAAATTTTAATAATTGTGTGCTTATTCTTAATTACTCCTGTATTTGCAGCCCAAATCAAAGAAGAAAAATCCGTTGATAAAATAGAATATATGAACTTAGAGTGGTGGAATAATTTTAATGATGATATTTTAAATTCCCATCTTGTAACACTTTATGAAAAAAATTATGATTTAAAAAATGCTGCGCTCAAAATAAAAGAAAATGAGCAGATGGTAAAAATGCAATTTGCAAATGAACTTCCGGCAGTAAATTTATCGGGTCAGCTTGCAAGAGATTTTCAAGCTCCTTTGCAAAAATTCGGAAATATGGAAATCCCGAAATATTCTCAAAATAATTATAATATCCCGATAACTGCAGGATATGAAATAGATATCTGGGGTAAAAACCGTCTTTATACAAAAAGCAAAAAAGAACAGCTTGAAATTGTAAAACAGGCTGAACGTGCTACCTATATTTCTTTGAGTTCGGATTTTGCATCCGATTATTTTAATCTGATAAAAGCGGATAAACTTATCCAAATCCAGGATGAATTAATAAAATTAGAAGAAGAAATTCTTCAAAAAACCGGCGAAAAGTATAAGGCGGGACTTTGCTCTGTTGATGAACTTTTAAATGAAGAAAAAAACCTTGCAATGCTAAAAGAAGAGCGCAATATCCATCTTCAAACAAGAGATGTTTTAATTAACGGGCTTAAAGTCTATCTTTCCGATTTAAACTCCGAAGTTTCAAGAAATTCTTATGAGAATGTGGTTTTAATAAATGATATCCCATCAAAATACGAAGCTTTAATTATTGAAAACAGGCCGGATTATTTACAGGAAGAAGCTAATTTAAAAAGGATAGGTTTTAATGTTAGGGCTGCAAAAAGAGAATTTCTGCCAAGTTTTACAATATTCGGGCAAATAGGTCTTAATGCTTATCAATTAAGCTCTCTTTTTAAATCACCTTCTCAATTTTTCTCCGCAGGAATTCTTCCAAACTTTGACTTGTTTGCAGGCGGTGCCAAAAAAGCACTTTTAAAAATGAGAAAATATGAATATGAACAGGCAATGAATGATTACCAGAAAGCTTATTTAACAGGAATTATGGAGATAAATTCCGGTCTTGTTGAATATAAAACATCCCTGAAAAATTATGATGAAACTCAAAACAGGCTGAATACCGAAGCTAAATTGTATTCCCTTATAAAAGATAAAGAACAGATAGGTGCCGCATCTAATCTTGAAACACTTTTTGCAAAACAAAAATACCTTATGGCACAGAAGGAAGAAGTATCAAATAAAATATCTTCAATAATGGCAGCTATAGGTCTTTATAAGGCCACAGGCGGCGTTAATTTATATAAAATGGAAAAACTGTAATAAGCTATACAATTTTCTCGGTAAGTGCTAAAATTGCAGCCTGAGTTCTATCCTCAACCGCAAGCTTTTGTATAATATTTTTAACATGGTTTTTTACCGTATAAAGAGAAATTACAAGCTTATTTGCAATATCTTTATTGCTCATGCCTTTTGCTATAAGTCCTAAAATTTCTTTTTCTCTGTTGGTTAAATTAAAGTTATCCCCATTTTTTGCATCAGTTTCCCTGTTTTCTTTTGAATTGTTTAAACTTGAAAGCACATCAAGGATATAATCGGCAATATTTGGTGCAAGCCATACTTCACCGTTCAATACCATGTTTATAATTGATATAAGTTTATCAATTGTGATATTTTTCATAACATATGCGTTAGCACCACTGCTAAATGCGCTTAAAACACTATCTTTTTCATCAATGGAAGTAAGCATTATTATTTTTATATCAGGATGTAGGTTTTTAATTCTTTTTGAAGCTTCAATCCCGTTTAAAACCGGCATTGCAATATCCATTAAAATAACATCAGGAATTTCTCTTGTTCCTTTTATATATTCAAAAGCCTCTTTTCCGTCCTCAAATTCTCCTAAAATTTGAATATCTTTATAAGGCTTAAGTGCGTATACTATTCCTTTTCTTGTAAGTTCATGGTCTTCAACAAGTATAATCTTTGTCATCTTCTTTTTCCTTACAGGTTTTCAAAAACGTCAGTGTGAATTTTGTATATTTTGAAACTTCACTTTCAAGTTCTATTTTACCATTAATAATATCGGTTAATTTTTTAACAACATCAAGCCCGAGTCCCGAGCCTATTTTTCTGTTATAAGATTTTGAAGAAAAATATCTGTCAAAAATATGTTCTATATCTTCTTTTGGTATCCCTTTTCCGTTATCCTCCACTATAATTTTTATTTTGTTATCAATTTCTTTACTTGAAATTCTTATATACCCGCCTTTTTG
>CAQTPN010000044.1:5474-8391 GCA_948888345.1 uncultured bacterium
GCGTAAGGTCGGTCTTGACCCCGATAATAAGACAAAGGTTGATAATTATTCTTTCAAAGCAGGTAATATCGGTATAAATGGTGCTTTTTGGAGTAATCTCATTTATAAGATTAATATCTTTTTCATCTGCAATGGGTTTAATTTTTATAAAGCAGTCATTAATTCCTTTTGAAATATTTATCTTTTCAAAATTTAAATTTTCTTTTTTAAGATTAAATTGGTACGATTCAAGTATTAAATTCACCATCCTTAAAAGATGTCCCGTATTTTTTTCAAGAGATTTTGAAAGCTCCATCTCTTCTTCAAGGTTTAATTCCGTAAATTTATTTGAAATCATAGAAAGAGCCCTCTCCTGCGCAATAAGAGGGGTTCTGAGGTCATGGGTTAAATTCCTTATAAAGCCGGAGCGAAGTTCCTCTTTTTCTTTTAAACCCTTTACCATTTCATTAAAGTTAATGTATGTTTCCTGTACGGTTTTCTGTTTAATTCCTGTCTTTAAAACAAGGTTTAAATCCCCTGATTTTACTCTTTTTGAAGCAGCGGAAATTTTTAAAAAAGGATTTATAAAATTTAAATTTATATACCTTGCAACAAAAATTGATAATAAAACCCCGAATAATATTATAACAAGCCCCGCCCGCTTACCGTAAGGATTTACAAGCGGAATGTGCCACCTTGTTTTTATTAAAAATGTAACATCATCTTTTGTATAATTTTTATCCAGTTTAAAAATTTTATACGCAATTTCTCTGTTTTTGGGTATTCCTAAAGGAAACAGCTCAGAAGTGCTGTTTCTGAAACCTATTATTGATTTTGGAACCTTTTCAGGCTCAATATATCCTATTAAATTCTCTTCCTTAATTTCAGGTCCTGAATATACTTCAAGGAAAAACGGCCCCGGAAGTTTTAAAACATCCGGTTTCACCATCTTTTTAACCTTTATGCCTTTTATCCCGTTTTCGACAAAAGGAATAATTACAACACTATACAGTTTCGGTTTTAAATCCGTTTCATAATAATAAGTAATTTTATCGGGAAATGTATCCAAAAATTCAACTTCGCACCCTTCAAATATCTTTTGAATACTTTCCTTTGTAAGATTATCCGCCGTTGGAAAATACAATTTCTCCATTGTATTTACCGTTTCAATCTTTAAGTTGTTTTCAATATTGTAGTTAATCTCTCTTGAAACAGCATCCAGAATTCTGTAAGAAGTATCTTTTTCCATATTTGAAATCTGTCTGTTTGAATAGAAAAATAGGCAGACAAGCGGCAAAATAAGCGTCAGTGCCAGAATTAAAAATACATATCTTGCATAATTTATCATAAATTCAATTCTTTATAATTTGTTAAATTAAAACCGAGCCTTGAAATTTCTTCCTTCACTTTCGGGTTCAAAGATGCCAGAAATTCGTTATAATTCGTCTGGTGTCCGTCATATCCCAAAGACATAGGATGTATAATAACTTCCGTTACAGTATTATCCTTAACATTTCTTAAAGCCGAAAGCCCTCTTAAAATGCTGCTCTCATCCATATATCCCGTATAATTTACCCCGATTAAATAATTGTTCCCGAGGATTTTATTGTTAAGATTTTTAACAATATTCCCGTTTATAATGCTAAAAGTGTTTAAAAGCCCTAATTTTATTAAATTTACAGGATATTTTCCGCTGAACATTTTATGAAAAACAAAATAAGGCCTTTCATATTGCAGCCGCACGCTTTTAATCCCGTATTCAAGCGCAAGTTTTACTGTAAGGTTAAAAATATTGGGTATTCCATGCGTATGCACATGTGAATTTATATGGTCAATTTTGGTATCGGCCATGATTTTTTCAATCTGTGCGCGGAATTCAGCCTCAATTTCATCTAAAAGCTCTTTATTTCCCGAATTATAAAGAAAATAAGAATAACCCTTATTGAAAACCCCCTCGCTGTCTGTAAATAAGGAAGGTTTTGTAAAGCTTTTCCCTTCAATAATATTTAGGTGCACCCCCCGCCCTATTGCGGGAATTTCCGGCAAAACCTCTTCAATCCCCTGTTTATAGAATTCGCCGTTTGCTAAAATGCAGGTAGAAGTAATAACCCCGCAAGAATGCCCTTCTAATATGGCAAGATTAGCCTCAAGGCTTGAGCCGAAATCATCCGAATTAAAAACTAAATTTTTCATATAATTATTATACAAAAAATTTAAAACTTTCAAAATTCAAGGATTTATATACAAATTTATGCTAAATTAATCCCAAACAGTCATGCTGAACTTGCCTGAATTTATCACCCTGAACTTGTTTGATTGCGTCACCCTGAACTCGTTTCAGGGTCTTATTGATGCAAGATGCTGAAACGAGTTCAGCATGACGATTTTAGATAGTTTTAGCATAAACTAGTATATAAATCCCAAAAATTCACTGGCAAAAAATAAAATTTACATGCTTTATATGAGGAATAGAGTAAAAATTTTAGACAGGATATTAAAATGAGAATTCAGAGTATTCAAAATTTTGCACAAAATGCGATTGATAAATGCCGCAAACCAAGGAAAGCAGCTGAAAGCAGCTCACAAAATTCTTTACAAAGAACTCCCGCAATGGATACAGTAAGTTTTGGCGTTTATGATAAAAAGAATCTGGAATTTGTAAATGCCTGCGTAATTGATAAACTTATAGATTTAGATATAAAACCCTTTATGTGTCTTACCGGAGCACTTGAAGATTCTATTTATCTCAGAGTTTTACCTACAAAAGATACCTTGCTTGACCCTGCCAGAGGCAAATGCAGATTAGAACTTATAAGTTTTAGAGAAATGCGGCCCGATGCATCCGATAGAATGGTAAAAGACTGTGATGAACTTATGCGCGACCGCATGAAAGATTTCAATGAAATGAATCACCTTGAAGATGGCTGGGAAAAAGAAC
>CAQTPN010000045.1 GCA_948888345.1 uncultured bacterium
GGAGCATCGTTTTGAACCGGTACATCCGCCGGAGGATTTACAGCCGGATTTTGGTTTTCCTGATTTTGAATCTTCTTTTGATTCTCATCTATATTTTGATTTTCCCTGTTTTCAGAGTAATTTTGCTGATTTTCGTTTCTGTTAAAGCGTTTTTTATTTTTAAAATTATTTCTGTTCTGCCCCTGCTGATTTTGGCCGCCGCCCTGGTTGTTATTCTGGTTATTTCCTTGATTATTATTAAAAGAACCGCCGCCAAAAGGACCTTTGATTTTATTGATTTTTGCCCTGATTTCTCCTTGAGCATTAGAATTTAAGAATTTCAAATCTTCAATAACAAAACCCTGTCCCTGACATTTATCGCACTTTTTCGTGAAAATTTCAGATAAGCTCTGCCCCTGCCTGTGACGGGTTAATTCAACAAGCCCTAAATCAGACAGCTGGCCTATTTGAGGCTTAGCCTTATCCTTTTCAAGCGCAAGTTCGAAATATTCTAAAACCTTTAATTTATCCACGCGGGTTACCATATCAATAAAATCAACAATAACCATGCCGCCGATATTTCTTAATTTCAGCTGGCGTGCAATTTCATCAGCCGCTTCCAGATTGGTTTTTAAAATTGTTTCAGCCTGAGAAGAAGAGCTTGTAAATTTGCCCGAGTTTACATCCACAACGGTCAAAGCCTCTGTCTGCTGAATAAACAGATATCCGCCGAGAGGAAGATTTACCTTTGTTTGAAGGGCATTTTGAATTTCTTTATTAATACCGGTTGCAACAAGAAGGGGTTCTGTGCCTTTGTGCATAGAAACTTTCACCTTCATATTCCAGTGTTGAAGCAATTGAGTGGTTCTGTGAAGCGCAAATGCAGTATCCACAACTATTTCATCCACATCTTCAGTACATGCTTCACGGATTATTTTATACAACAATTCCTGGTCTCTGTGTAACAGACAAGGCGGGTTAGCAGTATCGGCAGCGTTTACGATAGAATTCCATTTTTCCAATAAAATTTCTAAATCTTCCTGAATTTCAGCCTCTGATTGCCCTTCAGCTTCGGTTCTGACAATAACGCCGACTCCAACAGGCTTTAAAAGACTCACAATGGATTTCAGCCTGGCTCTTTCCTTGCTTGAAACAATTTTCCTTGAAACATTCACACTCTTTTCATCGGGCAGAAGTACAAGAAATCTTCCCGGCAAGCTTAAGGCAGTTGTCACTCTGGGACCCTTGTGGCCGGTAGGTTCCTTAATTACCTGAACGATTAATTTTTGTTTAGGTTTAACTTTTTCTTTCAAAGAACCCTTGCCAACAATATCATCAGTATGAATAAAGCCCATTTTATCAGGCATTCCGACATCCACAAATGCTGCATCAATTGAGGGAAGAATGTTATCTACAACAGATAAATAAACATCTCCTAAAAGAACATCCCCTTTTGATACAAAAAATTCGCTAACCTTGTTATCCTCTAAAACAGCACCAATATTATCTTTTTCAGATATTACAATTTTTTTGGTCATAAACTTCTTCCTTTAAATCCTTATTTGATTTCTGCCATATTTTCATCAAAAAATGAAAGCCTTTTAATATCAAAAATTACATCTTTTTTAATAAAATTTTCCTTAAGGTATTTCAAAAATTCATCAGCACGAAAAGCAGGCAGAGTATCATTTTGCCCGGTTTTTAGCATAAACATAAATTTGCCGTCAATAATATTGGCATCTTTAATAGAATTCCTGTAATTAATTTGTTTTGTTATACCTTTTTTCGTTTTCTTTTCTATGAATAATTCATTGAAAGACAAACATTTTTCTACAGTATATCCTAAATCTTCAAAATTTGAAATACCCAACGTTTTGTTTACTATATTATTTTGGGGTAAAACAGCCTCATAGAGAGCCCATTGAACCATATTATCTAAAGAGGGCATGCGTCTGCCGTCATCCGGCAGCTCTTTAATGTTAATAATTTTTAAATTATCAGGTGCAGCAATTTTAAATTTATCTCTAAAATCCGGTTCTAATCCAAGTATCGTAACAAAATTTACAAGCTCGCATTCTGATTCTATAAAAAGCGGAAGTGCAGGAGAAAAAGAGATTTTCGGCACCTTGTTAAACCCCTCCGTAAGCGCGAAAGAAACGCCCGAACGCCTCAAGGATTTTAAAATTAAATTCTGCCAATCAAGATGGGATAAAAATTTTAATTCGTTAAGTTTTGTTAACTTTAATTGATATCTAAACTCTGTATTTTTATTCATTTTTATAAATTTTTAATACCGTTACGGCATTTTGCTAAAAGGATTTCAGGGGTATCTTCAGGAAAAATTTCACTCACCGCTTCATCATCCAAAAAACTAAATTCACTAATTTTTTTCAGAGAGTAATTAAGCTGGCAGCCCTTTGCCTGCTTGATTATAGAATTAAACTCTTTCTTTTCGGTAAAAATATCCGATACAGGACTTAAAAACTCCATAGAAAAATTCTAGCATTTGAAGGCAATTGAATGCAAACTTTTATTAAATATTTTCTTCAAAAAACTTTATAATTCCGTCTTTATAAAGGGGAAGCTTTGCAGAGAAGGGGTATACAGGAATGTTAAGAAGTTTTTCAGTTTCTTTAATTTTCTTAAAAAGCTCATTTTTTGATACAAAATCACACTTGTTTAAAACTGCAACAACCGGCAGTGACTTAATTTTCAACCAATCGTACATTTGAAAATCGTTATTTTGAACAGGGTGCCTTACATCAATAAATTGAATGCAATATTTTAAAGTATCACGTTTTAAAAGATACTCTTCAAGGCTCTTTTGCCAGCGTTCCTGCTCGGTTTTAGACACTTTTGCATATCCGTACCCCGGTAAATCGGCAATTACAAAATCCCCCCTGTCAGATACAATTTTAAAAAGATTTATAAGCCGCGTTTTTCCGGGAGTATTAGAGGTTTTGGCCAATTTTGAATTATTAACCAGAGTATTTATAAAACTTGATTTTCCGACATTTGAACGTCCTAAAAGTGCAAATTCGGGAAGCCCCAAAGCAGGGCAAGAAGCCAAATTCGGCGCACTAATTAAGAATTGAGCTTGTTTGATTTTCATTTATTTTAACCTGTCTTAACTCATTCATTTTTCTCTTGTAAACTACCTGAGAAAGCAGGTTATAAGCGTGTTCAGAGTTTACAACATCAATCTGCACAGTATCATCAAAAAGACTCACATTGATAGCATTTGAGCTTAAAAAATCGCTTTTTAAATTTGTAATTCTGATTATTTTATTTTTTAAAAGCGAAAGGGGCTGTGCTATAAAGGTTTCAAAGGATTTTAAAATTATATTTCTCATTAAAATCTTCCTAAAAATTCAACTAAATTATAGCAAAAAATAAAGTTTTTTGTATAATATTTTTAGGCGAATTTTACATTTTAAAACAAATATGCAAAACCCGCCATAATTATTATAAATAGGGAGTTTTAAGGAAAATATGTATAAAGAAATAACACCAAACGGATATGGAATTGCAATTGAAACAGACCAAAAGCCTTTATATAGCGCGCAAAGCGAATTTCAAAAAGTGGAAATCCTTTCTTCAAGCGGGCTAGGCAATATTTTAACACTTGACGGTCTTATGATGACAACAGTTGAGGATGAATTTTTCTATCACGAGATGATTTCACATATCCCATTATGTTCTCATCCTTGTCCTGAGCGGGTTTTAGTCATTGGCGGAGGAGATGGCGGCACTGTACGCGAAGTTTTAAGGCATAAAACAGTGAAAAGCGTTGAGCTGTGCGAGATTGATGGACTTGTAATTGAAGCAAGCAGAAAATTTTTACCATCAATTGCCGGAAAACTTGATGATGAGCGGGTTTCAATCTATGTTGAAGATGCAATTGAATATATAAAAGACAAAAAAGCTTGCTACGACGTAGTTTTAATCGACTCAACAGACCCGATGGGGCCAGGGGAAGGGCTTTTTACGGAAGAATTTTATACCAATGTAAAAAACAGCCTGAAAGAGGGTGGAATCGTTGTGGCACAGTCAGAATCACCATTTGCAAACCCTAAAGAAATGAGGATGATGTACAGACTTTTAAATAAAGTATTTAAACACGTAAAACCTTATGCAGGGCCAATTCCAACCTATCCCGGCGGATACTGGAGCTGGGCATTTTGTTCCGAAAGCCTTGATATACCTGAAATTGCGGATATTGAACGCGCTAAAGAAATTGAAAAAAATTCAAAACTGTATAACACCGATTTACACAAAGGAGTTTTTTGTGTTCCGAATTTTGTAAGGAAAATAGCAGAAGATGCGTAAAAGTGTTATAACACAAGGATTTTCAGAACCACTAAAGGGTGAAATCATCGCACCGCCTGATAAATCAATGTCTCATAGAAGTCTTATTATAGGTTCACTCACGCGAGGAAAAATTAAGATTTCAAATTTTTTAGCAGGGGCAGATTGCCTTGCTACACTTGAAATTTTAAAAGAGCTCGGATGTGAAATTGATTTTTTGGATAAAAATACTGTCATCCTTGACGCCGAAAATGCTTATAATGCACCAAAAAAAGACCTTTATTGCGGCAATTCAGGCACCACTATGCGCCTTATGGCGGGCCTGCTTTCTGCACAAAAGTTTAAAAGTACACTATCAGGGGATTTAAGCCTATCAAAACGCCCCATGAGAAGAATTATTGAACCGTTGACACTAATGGGCGCAAGGCTAAAAAGCAATGATGGCAAGGCTCCTATAGTTATAGAACAGGGAGAACTTAAAGGGATTGAGTATAGAAGCCCGATAGCTTCGGCTCAAGTTAAGTCCGGCCTGCTTCTTGCGGGATTACAAACCCCCAATGGTGCAACAACAGTACTTGAACCTCATCTTTCGAGAGACCACACCGAGAGAATGCTGAAATTTTTCGGTTCAAACATCCAAAGCTTCACAAAAGAGGGATTATACGGGGTTACGGTAAGCCAAAGCACCTTGATACCAAAGGATTTGAACGTGGCCGGGGATATCTCAAGTGCTGCTTTTATTATGGCTGCGGCTGCCATTATCAAGGGTTCGGATGTAATTTTAAAAAATATTGGGCTAAATCCCACTCGTACGGGGCTTATTGACGTTATGAAACGCATGAAAGCCAATATTGACGTGCTAAATTGCGATTTGGTATCAAATGAAGAGGTTGGAGACATCAGAATTCAATATTCACCCGATATGGAAGGATGTGAAATCTCAGGAGATATTATCCCGAGGCTTATTGATGAAATTCCGATTATTGCACTTCTTGCAACGCAAGCAAAAGGGGAAACCATCATAAAAAATGCAGGGGATTTAAAAAATAAAGAATCAGACCGAATTGCTTGTGTAGAGCGCGAATTGAGAAAATTTAGAGCAGAAATCAAGGGTACGGATGACGGGTTTATAATTTCCGGCAAAAATAGTGGAAATGGCCTATTTTTGGGAGATACAGAGGTTGAATGTTATCATGACCACAGAATTGCGATGACGGGATATGTTGCAGGACTAATCAGTAAAAAACCCTGTAAAATCAATGATTTTGAATGGGTTGAAACTTCATTCCCGGATTTTTTAAATATTTTTGAAAAATTAAAGGGCAATTTTTAAGAAAACTTAACAAAAAACCGGAACTTAACATTTAAATTGTAAAGGAATTTTAATGTTTTATTTTGATTCAATAAAATGCGGCAATAAAGATAAAAAAATTCTAAAAAGTACTATATTTGATGAATTTCAGGATAAATTCAAACACCTTTTTACAACAAAGGAAAGTTTCATAAAAACAAAGGAAGAAGAATTTCAAAATATTGTAAATTCAAACAGAAAGCTTATTTTAGACTATTTGAAAATTGATGTGCAAAATATTATTGAGATAAAACAAACCCACACATCAAATATTGTAATTTGTTCCAAAACACCCGCCATTATTGATGAAACCGATGGTGTAATACTTCAAAAAGCAGGCAGTGCAACGATTTTAAATTTTGCAGACTGTACACCAATTATTTTATATGACCCCAAAAACAATATTGCAGCAGGGCTTCATGCAGGCTGGCGCGGCACTGCAGGTGAAATTTGCAAAAAGGGTGTATCAATTATGAAGAAAGAATTTAATTCAAAACCTGAAAATATAATTGCTGCAATCGGGCCCTGTATCTGGCAGGAAGATTTTGAAACCGGACTTGAAGTTTATGAAGAATTGAAAAAAACCCTGAAAACACCGGATTGCAAGGAATTTTTTAAATTTAAAAACAATAAGGCTTATCCTGATTTAGCAAAAATAAATGCGGAACAGTTATCGGAAGAAGGGGTTAAAACCATTGATATTTGTAAATTTAAGACAACATTAAATAATGAATTTTTCTTTTCATACAGAAAAGAAAACAAGACAACGAACAGAATAAGTATGGTAATAAAACTGGAAAAATAGTTAAAATAAGATATTTATTTAAAAAGATTTGCTATTGTA
Source organism: uncultured bacterium (assembly GCA_948888345.1). Taxonomy (GTDB): domain Bacteria; phylum Cyanobacteriota; class Vampirovibrionia; order Gastranaerophilales; family Gastranaerophilaceae; genus MGBC122484. Next base: position 6,483 of record CAQTPN010000045.1, read on the forward strand.
TTATGAATAAAATCCGAAAAGCCGCCATGGGATTCATTTGAATACTCATCATCAAGTATTTTAGCCTCTTCGGAACTTGCAACATCTTTTATTGCAGACATTGAAAGCTTGTTGATTCCACTTTCAATTTCACTAAGAGTTTTTTTAAGTTCATCAAATTCCTTATTATCTATTTCATCCTCTGAACGCACGCTCAAATAGGCATCTTCGACCTCTTTTTTCCAGCCGGTCAAAAGCTCTTTTTGTGTTTCAACATAGGTTTTCATAATGTCATGTGTTGGAAAAAGCTTAAATTTTTTAAATGAATTTTCAACAATAATCATATTGCGAACCGTAACAAGGCGGAGTCTTGAGCCTTTCTCAAAAAAACGTTCTTCAATTTCACCCGAAATCTCATATCCAAAAGGAAATTCAAGCGCAGACATACGATTGGCATCATTTAATTTGCCAAGAAGTTCTTTTGATAAATTTTCAAACTGTTCTTTTTTGCTTAAATTTTCCAAAGAAAAACTCCAAAATATCGTTTTAAAACAAGTATATCACTATTTTCAAAATATTTACAAGCCCTTAAGGACCATTTCGGGTATTTTTATGATTTTTATACTGCTTTAAAAATGCCGCCTCGGGCCTGTTTTCATTAGATAATACAATTTCTTTGTATTCATTTTTATCAATATCGACGCCCATATTTTTTATATTGATTTTGAATTTTTTTTCAGGTTTTTTCATAAAAATCACAATATTTTATCTGAAACTTCAAATAAAATTTCTAAATTGTCTTCTTTTACAGCCTTAAAAATTGTATTGTAAATCAGCTCTAAATCTGAATTACTTGGAACTTTCAGACTTTCGGGCAAAATGATATCATCAGTTTTTTTTACATTTATAAAGCCTTTATTTAATGATAAAAATTCTTTATATTTTTCTAAAATAGTTAAATATAAAGGATTATGCGGATGGGTTTTATTTAAATAATATTTAACATCCCGATTAAAACCTTCTTTTATAAAATTATAAAGAAAATCCGTTTCATAAAAACTATCATCATTAAATTCGGTATCCAGACAGGGATTATTAACTATTTCCTTGCCCTTATTACTTTTCAGATACACACCCCAAAGCATACAGCCAAGATAAAAAGCGGCATTCAAATCTATAGCTTTAATAAATTTCGGGTAAAGAATGGAAAATTGAAACCTTTTTTGTTTAAGCGAAGGTATGCTTAAAAAAGCTGAATACATATATTCAATATTCCCTGAAACTCTTGCAACAGAAGCAGAGTATCCGGGGTCAAAAAGCATTTTATCTTCTGATTTAAAATCTAAAATTGACATAATACTATTTTAATTAGAAACTTTATATTGTGCAAGTTTTGTAACTTTATTTAAAAAGGAAAATAATGGAAAAGGTAAAATATCTGGAACTTCTGGCACCGGCGCAAAATAAAGAATGTGCATATGAAGCTGTAAATTGCGGAGCAGATAGTGTTTATATCGGTGCAAATCTTTTCGGGGCAAGAAAAAATGCCTGCAATTCACTTTCAGATATTAAAGAAATCATAGATTATGCACATAAATTTAATGTAAAAATTTACATTACCTTAAATACAATTTTAAGGGATAATGAGCTGAATGAAGCGGTAAAAATTATCGAAAAACTGCACAATATCGGGGCAGATGGAATAATTTTCCAGGATTTTGGAATTTTAAACAGGGCAAAGAATGGCAAATTGCCGGATATTAAGCTCATTGCAAGCACACAGTGCGATATAAGAGATATTGAAAAGGTTAAGTTTTTTGAAAATGCAGGTATAAAAAGAGTAATTTTGGCAAGAGAATTAAGCCTTGATAAAATTAGAGAAATTTCAAAAAATACAAATATAGAAATCGAGACTTTTATCCATGG
>CAQTPN010000046.1:0-5406 GCA_948888345.1 uncultured bacterium
CTCTTCCGATCTAAAGCGGAGAAATATACTATACAAGAGACGGCTCTTTTTCTTTGGGAAAAGACGGTATCTTAATGAATTCAAACAATGATATAGTGGGTGCCGGAATAAGAATTCCTGCAGAAAGCATCAAGGTTGAAATTAAAGAAAACGGAGATGTTTTTACATATAATGAACTCCCGGGGGAAGGGCAATTTCAGGGTACAATTCCGCTTGTAATCTTCCAGAACCCTGAAGGCTTAAAGGAAGTGGGTAATAACAGATGGCAAAAAACCGAAAATTCAGGGGAAGAAACTTTGGTATCAGACCATAACAGAATCTGCCAGTATAAATTGGAACGTTCAAATGTAGATATATTCAGCCATGTTACCGATATTATGAGGGTAAATGCAAGCCTTCTGGCCTCTACCACGCTTATGAGTGCAATTGACCAGATGTATGAAAAAGCGATAAACATAAAAGATTAATAATAGGGACTAATAATAGGGACTAATAAAAGGGATTAATAAAAAATGCCGTACATACCAAAAGACCATATTGCAAAAACACACATGTATCTTGACTTGCTCTCTGCAAGGCAGGAGGCTTTGTCATCAAACCTTGCAAATATGGATACTCCAAATTATGTAAGGAAAGATATTGAATTTTCTCAATATCTTAATTCCGATTCTCTTCTTGAAACACAATTAAGCAGAAAACTCGGCCCCTCAGGCGTTATGGCGGCAAGGGAAGAACAGCTTTCTGCGGTAGATGAGCTTGTTCTTATGCAACAAAATTCAATCCTTTACTCTGTTGCATCAAAAAGAATGTCATCTATCATTACAGAGATGAAAAATGCTATAAATGTAGGTTCATAATTTAATCAATAATTGAAAGGCAATATAAAATGGGAATAATGGATTCTTTTGAAATAGGAAGAGGCGGAGTTACAGCTCATGGTAAAAGAATTGAAACTGCCGCAAAAAACATAGCAAATATGGATACTCCGAACTATGTAAGAAAAATTCCTGTTTTAAATGCAACGGAAGATATTTCATTCCATGGTCTTTTAAATACCATGAAGCAGGACGTATTCGGCGTTGGGACAATTCCTTATTTATCAGGCGGCGTACAGTTTACGGGCCTTGTTGAGGACCCTACCGAAGGGGAGAGAATTTACCGCCCCGGGCATCCTGATGCTGATGAATACGGGTATATAAGAACATCAAATGTAAACCCTATGGTAGATATAGCGGATGCTGTTCTTGCACAGAGAGCTTATGAGGCAAGTATTGCGGTTTTATCTATCTCAAAAACAATGGCAAGCCGTGCCCTTGAAATAGGACAATAACCTTAAAACATTTGTCTTAAGGTTATTTATCTATATCCTTTTTATTATGCTGCCAAGCTCTGGTATGTATATTGGATATTGCTTCTTTGAAGCTCATCTTTTGTTGTAACGATTTCCTGCTCGGAATTCCAGGGATTAACCAGTGTTATATTATTACCGCTTACGGATTTAACACTCCAGAGGTGGCCGAGGTCTGCGCTGGCACCTGTAACAACCGTACCTGAATTTAATGTATTTAATGCGCCGCTTCCGCCTGCTCCGAAGCTTAATGTTGCAAATGTGCTGTCCTGATTGTTTTCAAGCTGGTTGAACAATGCATCAATGCTGCTGCCATCACCGATTGACCAATTTGTTTTTCCTGTTAAAAGTTCTGTTAAGTTTGTTGATCTTCCGCTGTTTAGAGGGTTTACGCCGCCTTCTTGTGCAGTTGCGTTCAGGTCTGCTGAATTTGTTTGTACTTCGCCGTTTCTAACTTGAGTTAAGTAGTTTTGCATTGCAACTTCCATTAGAAGTACATCGTCATCCCCGCTTGAATATTGTCCACTGTTTCTTGCAGCTCTTAAATCAGCATCTGTAATATTTATTGCCCAGTCGGCACCATCAAATTTTACGGTATATGTACCGTCATCATTGATTTGAATTGCATCTTGTAAAAGTTTGCGGCCTTCTTCTGAATTGCTTAATGATTCTAAGCTTGATAATAACCAGCAATCCCCTGTCTGACCTTGTTCAAAAGCATCAATTAAGCCGTTAATATCAAAGTTTGTGTTTGCCTTTGAATTTTTTTGCTGTTCAATTTCAGCTTCAACTTCACTTAATTTTTCCATTGTTTGGTTAAGAGTATCTTGTGCTTTTTGAAGTTCATTTGATTTTACTGTTTCAACATTTGCTCTTGAATTTTCATAAGCTTGAATTGCAGCTTTTGTAGAAGGGCTTGCATCTTTTAATTCTTCTGCCATAATCTGGTCTTTTTGTGTTTCAAGCTGGCCTTTTTCGCCTTCAAGCTGTGCTTTTTCAGCTTCCTGCTGCTGTTTTTGAGCTTCTAATTGTGCAAGTTCTGCCTGTTTTGCTGCAATCTGGCTTTGAAGTTCACTTCTTCTTGCTGCAAGCTTTGCATCTTTTTCTTTATCTTCCTCTTTGCCTGATGGAGAAGCAAGAGAGCTTAATGCGCTTTGAAGGCTTGCAATTGTGCCTTGAGTTTGTGTGATTGAAGCATCTGTTTGTGCAATTTCAGCTTCTTTTGCTGAAACTTCGCCTGATTTTGCAGTAATAGCTGATTCGCTTTCTTTGATTTGTGCCTTTACTTCATCGTTAATATTTGCATCTCTGTCAATAGCTGCATTCATAGCATTTTCAGCTGTCTGCATCTGTTGTTCGGCTCCTTGTACCACTTCGTTTGAGCCATTTTGAATTGAAGTTATATTATTTCTTTGAGATTGAACCTGTTCATCAAGGATTGTTTTCTTTTCTTCGGGAGTTTTGCCTTCAAGCAAATCTACTGTAGGCTGTTCAATTACAGGCTGTGTGATTTCTTGTTGAACATCTACATCTGTTGTAATTACTGTTGCAGATTCTTCTTTTAAAGTTCTGATTTTATCAAGACCTTCGTTGTTGATAACTGATTTTTCTTCTGTTTTGGAATTGTCCTGTACAGTTGTTCTTGTTGTTCTACTAGTGTCGTTTGAGCTTCTTCTTGTTGAAGTGCCTCTGTTTTGCTGCCACATTTGACTTAATCTTTCAGCATCGTTAACATTATTATCAGCTCTGCGGCCAAATTTTGAGAAATTAAAGAAATTTTTGGCACCTTTATTAAATCCGAAACCAAAACCGCCGAACCAGTCTTGCTGCCATTGGCTGTCCTGCATTAATTGGCCGAGAATTTCATCTGCCACGCTATTTATTTGTTTTTCCTGATTGCCGGAAAATTCAATGACATCTCCGCCGAATACCGCTTCTTGTACTTCATCGAACAGTAATTCATAGTTTTCATCAGTGATATTTAAAGCACCGTTGTTCATTGCAGTGTTTAATATGCTATCAATTACATTGGTTTTAAATGATTCGATGTTGTTCATCACAATATCCTTTTAAACGCTTCACATATATATAAAGTATTTAAAGGATATATAATTTCAATATAGTATAAAATAGTTACATAACTTTACAAAATCTAAAAATCATTGTGATTTAACCGTTTCGCCCTTATTGTCATTTTTATGTTCTGATTTATAAACAACCTTGCTTGCAATTAAAGGAGTTGCAATTCTTTTAGCTAAAAGCGTTGCAATCACCATTGTGGATATTGCGCTGAAAGAGGTTTTGGCAGCACTGAATGCGCGCTTATCATTTTTTAATGATTTAAAAAGTTTATTCGCTATGCCGTTTTGCAATTTTTCATTTGAAACAAGAAACCCCGTTCCAATCTGTACAATTGCTGTTATAATTCCTGATGCTGTATCCATATCGGCTGAAAATTTCTTCTTATCTTCGGGGATGCTGTCATTATTTAAAGTGTTGTGTACGCGGAGCCCGTATGCAAATACATCCTTTGCAACGCTTGTTAAAAGGAGGGTTCTTGCAAGAAATTTAGGGTCGTCGCATTTTTTAATATGGTTTACCATAAAGTTTGAATTGGCAGCCTTTGATAATGCATTTGTTATCTTCATTTTGCGCCCCCTTCCTCCTGAAATTTTATTTCCTGCATAAATTCAGTCATTAAAAATGGGTCTTGTATTTTGCTTTTCGGATGCTTCTTTTCTTCAGCCCTGTGCTCGTTTTCATAAATTTTATCCATAATAACAGGGTGAAATTTATTTTCAAGATGGCATATTAATGGGGTTAAAATTATTGCAAAAACAAAGCAGAGCCTGTTTTTTAGATGATAAAGATTTAAATGTGCATTTTTATATTCACTGAATAATTTATTTAAGCCCTCTTTTTTATCATTTGAAGCCAATTCTATAATGTCTTCAAAAGCCTCAATTCCTTTTCTTGAAAGGCCTTTTTTATCAACCTTATAAACAATTGTATTTATTTTTTTAAGATTATTTGTATCATTTTCAAAGGAATTTTTTAATTCCTTTGTGAAAGTATCTTTGTGTAGTTTTTCATTATACCGGCTTGAATTTTCGGTATCCAGCTTTCCTTTATTTGCAGCTTTTTCAATGGCAGCGGAGCCAAAGAATAATATCGGCACTTCAAGTGCAAGCTGCAAAACTGCAGCTACAGGATTTTTAAAGGCAGAATATTCCTTTTTCTCCTTGGGTTCTTTGCTTGATAACATTATAACAAGAGGCACAATTACTGCTTTGCCCAGAAAATCAAAAGCAATACTTGTCCCTTCTCCTATGCCGTCAATTTTTGAGAAAGATTTTGCAAACTTATTTTGAAGGTTTGCACCTTTTCCTTTAAAAGCAGGAGTGTTGTTATTAAGCCTCGCTATTCTCATGGTAATTACTAAAAAACCTGTGAAAGAAACTTTTTGCGAAATAAAAACCTGTTAATTATTTTTGGATTATTTCAATTTCATTACCGTCAGGGTCTTTAATAAAAGCAATCTTTTTAACTTTGCTTGTGCCGTCAGATGCTTTGAGGGTTAATTCATAAGGCTCATATAAAAATTCATACCCGAGAGCCTTTAAACGCTTTGAAAAAGCTTCCATATCATTTGTGGCAAAAGCAAAATGCCCGAAACAATTTCCGTTTTCATAGCCATTCTCAGGTGTTTCAAAATTATTTGTTAGTTCAATTTCAACTGCTCCGTCATATTCCGCTAAAAAATATAATTCGCAATCATCCAGCGTTTTTTTATCCTGAATTTTTAATTCCAAAACGTCTTGATAAAAATCCAGTGCTTTTTTGATATCTTTAACTCTTATCATTGAATGCAAAAATTTCATTTAAAATCTCCCTGTAAATATATCTTGATTTTACCATAAGATAAGATTAAAGACTTTTATTTAATTGCTTAATAAATTCGACTACAGAAGGCATCCCTATGCTGTAATATACATTTAGGCCCTTTTTTCTATCCTTTATTATTCCTGCATTTTTTAATTTAGAAAGGTTTTTTTTTT
>CAQTPN010000046.1:5416-6711 GCA_948888345.1 uncultured bacterium
GGCTGTTCATACTTTTTTAATTCCTGAACAATTTCAAAAACGCACTTTTCTCCCCCGATTAAAAAATCAATAATTTCAAGCCTTACGGGGTTTGAAAGTGCTTTAAAAATTTCAGCCTTCTTTTCATTTAATAAAAGTTCATATAAATTATTCTTCATCTTTTTTGCCTTTTAAAGTTTAGCTTTTTAATTGTATATTACAATTATGGAATATAGTGTGTAAAAATTAAACCATTAAAAAGATGAATTATATTTCTAAATATTCAAATCCTAAAACATGTTCTTGAAGGACGCTTTTTTCTATTGTAACATCCGAGCTTGAATCCCACGGATTCACCATTGTAACTGTGTTTTCATCAACTTTTTTAACGCTCCATGAATGGTTTGCACCGGCATCCGTTAATTTTACATCATTTCCGTTAATATCTTTCACAAAAACAGAGCTCGTATCGCTTTTTAGAATATGAAGACATCCGCAGCTTGCATCAGGGTTTTGTTCAAATTTTGTATAAAAATTTTCCAGATTATTTGTATAAAAATTTTCTAAGTCTTTACCTTTTAATAAAGTATTATTTTCATTTAAAATATTTTGATATTCCATGGATTCACCGGTTAAAAGGTAGACCATATCGCTTGGGTAGCCGCCATCCAGCGGGTTGCCGTTTTCATCGTATAAAAATTCAGGTGCACCATCAGGCAGACTTTCTTTATCAATAACTCCTGCCTGCAGGTCTTTTAAAAAGCTTTCTGCTGCAAGCTCCATGATTAATACATCGTCATCTCCCGTTGAATAATATTCAAGTAATCTTGCATTTTCAATATTTTCATCTTTGACAGAGTATGAAACGCCTGCACCCTTAAATTGAACCGTATATGTTCCGTCTTGATTATTTGTTATTGAATTTTTTATAATTTCCTGCCCTTTATCGGAATAACTCAGGCTGTTTAACCCTGCAAGAAGCCAGCAGTCTCCGACAGTACCTTGTTTGGAACTTTCTATTTGTCCGTTTATATCATATTTGCTGCCTGTTTCTTTTTGAGGAAATTCCGGCGTATCATCTCCTGTATCGGGCTTTGTATCTTCTCCATTTAATTTTTTAGAAATTTCATCAGAATTGTTTTGAATAAAATCCAGCAAGTTTTGGAATTTTGAATCTTCTTCCGCATTTAAAATTGTATTTGCTGTGCATTTTGCAGCTTTTGTTTGAAATTCAAATGCATTAATGGTGTCATCAAAATCATTTAATGAAACTTCTTCAAGAGAAGCTTCATCATCCGGATTTTTTGCTTTTACCT
>CAQTPN010000046.1:6721-8356 GCA_948888345.1 uncultured bacterium
CAGCATCAATTTTACTAAAAGTGATGTTTTCTATATTCATAAAATCTCTCTTTTTATAAAGTGGTATAGCGGGATAGGGCGATTTAAATATATAAAGTATATATTGTATAAATAATTGACAAAAATTTCCGCCTCTTGTTACAAAAGTTAAAAAATTGCATTATTTTGTACAAAATATTTATTCAAGATTTTTCTATATACAGAAAAAAGCTGCACATAGGAATGGAAAATGAGAATAGAATATTTAACCGTGAATAATTTTAATAAACAAAACGGGGTGAAATATAACAGAGAGAAAGCCCCTTTGAATTTTTGCGGTATTACAAATGCTGCAAAGAAACAAGTATATGTAAATCCTGAACTTTTAAAAAGAATGAGTCAGGTAAATGATGCAGGTATTATTGGTACTTTGCCTTTTGAATTTGTATCTTCATTAAAAAAAGCAGGTGTTTCAAATAAAGAAATGGGAGAAGAAATAAAAAAGCTTACCGGTGCCTTTTCTCTTGCTGCTGATGAATTGAGGGATGCAGAAGAACATTTTGTTGATAATACTGATGAATTTACAATTTTAGAATTTTCAAAACAATTGGATGAAGCATTGTATAACAGAAATGCCTGTATTGCGGAAAGGCTTTTTAATAAATTACTATTTATGCAGGCTTCTGAGAAAACATTTGAACCGGCTCTTGAAAAGGCCGGAGCACATATTGATAAAGCCTTCAAAGAAGCGGGAATTTTACCTGATAATTCTTCTGTTCGTATTGAATTTAAAGCAGGCGGAGCAAGGGGATACGCTTTTAATATTTCTTTTTTAAATAATGAAGGTGAAAAAATTTTCCATGACAAAGTTTTAAAATTATACAGAAGCCCGCATAGCGATACTGCAAAGAAAATGGCTGAAGCGGTTTACAGGGACACCCATGAATTATCAAAAGAAGAATATCTTGAAATATTTAGAGATAAAATGAGCAAATATTATACACAAAATGCCGATAAGCTTCCAAATCCATATAAACTTGATAAAGAAACGGTTGCAAATATTGCTCTGGATGATTATATGATATCTGCAGGATGTCTTTATGACATACAGAATAAAATGAGTTTTGAAGAAATCTTCGATATGTTTAATGGCCTGATGAACGAATTTAGTGATAATGATGAAAGCCATGGTGTTTATGCAGAGGCAAACAGAGCAATGTTTTTGAAAAATAGAACTGCTAATATCAGAAAAACAGACTATATTGAACCTTGCTTTTTTAATTTAAAAAAAGGATACTGCCTTCTTGAGATGAGTGACAATGAACTTCCTTCAATTCAAAAGAAAATTAATTTAAATAAATATAATCTTTATCATTCTGATTTATCAAATCCTGATAATATTGTTGAGGGCAGAGTTATAGATTATGGTGGTATAAAATTTATTTCATCATAAAGACAAACACGGTTATAGTAAGTATAGTTTTCTATGCAATATACAAAAAACCCTTGAATTAAATTCAAGGGTTTTTTAATTTTGGTTTGTTGTTTTAAATTACTGATTAATAAATCGATTATTCGGTAATTTTATCTACAACACCTGCACCAACTGTTCTTCCGCCTTCTCTGATAGCGAATCTCATACCTTGTTCAATAGCT
>CAQTPN010000047.1:0-571 GCA_948888345.1 uncultured bacterium
TGCCATCCTATAATATTTTCTTGCAACCTGATTTTTGCCTCCTGCACCAAGTACAAAAATCCCTTCTTTATTAAAATCGCATCCTAGTTTTTGTGCAAATTTTGATAGCAGTATCTCCTCTGTTGCTCCTTCGGTTAAAATAACCTTTGATACCGGATATAAAAGAGAGTTATCGTTTCTTAAATTATCTGTCTTAAAATCTCTGTTTTTTTCTAAAAGACGCAACCTCTCAAGGTTTAGGGGCAGCTTAATTTCATCTGATAAATATTTAACCGCTCCTGTAATGTTAAGTTTTGTATTTAAAAATTCAATCTCGTTATCATCAAGATTAAATCTTTCCTTTTCTTCTTTGATGATAATATTTGATAAAAAGGGGTCATAATCAAACGGAATTGATGCATTAAAAATTTCTGAGACCATATCGCAAACGGTTTTAATTTTTAATTCTTCTTTGTTAAAGCTTGTTTTTGAATCTGAAATTAAAAATTTATTTAATATATCATAAAATACCCGCTCATATTTATCACATACCGGCTTAAATCTTGTAAGCCTATCTGTGCAGATTTTTATA
>CAQTPN010000047.1:581-8234 GCA_948888345.1 uncultured bacterium
TTTTTCGGGATTTTTTTATACTTCATTAATCAAACTTTACAAAAAATTAAAATAAATTGCAATTTTTTAATATATTTTTGTTGATTTATGGCAATTTTTCATGTTTATGAGGTTTTAATATTGTAGAGGCAAGAAGCGTTTTAAAATTGTAATGATTGAAAATATTAAACAAAACCGACCGGCTCATAAAACAAGTTTTATAAACAAGGTTGAGAATAATCAAATTAATCAATCTTCAAGTGTCAGCCTGCCTTCTTTTAAAGGCGGGATAATTAATTTTCCATCATCTGTATCAAAAAGTGAGCTTGGTGTTAATACAAAATTAACCTCAAATAAAGATATTGAAATGTATAATTCAATATCTCAAATGCTTGCTGTCTCTAATGAAAAAATAAGCCCGCAGGATAATATTTCCCGTTTAAAAAAACTTGATGCGCTTTTGAAAAACGGTGCTCTTTTAAATAATGCCTCAAATGATAACTCTACAACGCTTGAAAACCTTTATAAAATTGCCTCCACAAAAAGAGGAAACGGTTTTGATAATGCTAAAATTTTAGGACAGGCAATTGATGCTATTTATGCCCCTGAAATAATTACTCAGGTGTTTGGGGATATTCCGCCCCAGGCTAAAGCTGAAATTTTGAATTCTCCCGGCATAAGCGATAAAATCAGACAAAACCCTGAACTTTTAGATGTTGCGGCTTCGGGAACATGTGTTTCTGCCAGTTTCGAATATCATCTTGCAAGAAAACACCCTGCGGAATTTACCAGATGGGCTGAAGGATTAACTTCAGAAAGTGAGACGGTTGAGCAGACAATAAAGGCTTCATCTTTAAACTCAAGCTATCTTGAGGCTTACAATATTCTAAAAAATATGTTTGAAATTAAGCCCGAAAGTATAGATTTTAATAATCAGGAATTTAAAATCAAACTAAAACCTGACAAGAATGCAAAAATAAGAGCTCAAATTCAGAATAATTATTGGGATAAGGGTGAAAGAAGCATAATCGACGTTTATATGCAGTCAACCTTTATGCAGATGGGGTCTGAACAAACATATGATTCATTAATTGATAAAAGAGAAGGCAAATTTAATTCAAATCCCGAAGGGCTTGGAGAATTTGAAAAAATATTTATTGAAAGCATTGTGGAAAACAATGAAAGACTTTCAATGGTTTATCATAAAGTGGATGATAAGCAAAATCTGCTCGGCTGGGGATGTGATTTAGGGACAATTCAAAAGCATATAACGGATACACTTAATTCAGGCGAAGATGTCATTGTAGGGTATGTTTTAACAAATGAAACAAGCGGTGATACAAAAAGCCCGAATTATATAAATACGCCGGATAACAGGCCGAATAAAATTGTAAACGGGCATGAGATAACAATTGTTGATTATAAACAGGATAAAAACGGCGCAGTAACATTTATCTGCAATGATACTGATGATAATTACAGCGGCCTTATAGAGTATTCTGCCGATTATCTGATACCGAAAATTCATCATGCCGGTTATCCTGCAAAAATAGTCGAAGCAGATTACGACCGAATCACAAATGCGGTTTACGGTATAGATGCTGCCGCTTAAAATTTAAATATAAAATAAAACTTTTAAATTAAAAAAGGCGGCACCCAGATTCGAACTGGGGGTAAAAGCTTTGCAGGCTTCTGCCTTACCACTTGGCCATGCCGCCATAGAAGTTTCATTTATTACTAAATGTTATTAAAGACAAAATATAATGTCAAGGTAAATTTGGGTAAAAAATTTAATTATATTCTTTTTTGGCGTAATTCCAGCTGATAAGGTGCATTTTAAGGAAAACAAGACTGTATTTTTTATTATCCCGCCTTCTTTTAATTCTCATGAAAGGTATCTTATCAAACAGTTTCAGTGTATAAACGGTTTTGTATTCATAAGGATAATACTTATCAAGAATACTCTCGCTTTCAGCATCTGCAAGTTCTCTGTATGTATTTGAAACACCGCCGGGGAAAAAATTTGAAACAGTGATATTTAAATGTTTAAACCTGCATTTTTCTTTTTCATAAAGCAAATACTTTTCATAATCGGCGCAAATGCGGTATTGTTCATCATACAGACCAAATCTGTTAAAAAGCTCTTTTTTTATAAAAGCTGCCTGATGATTCAGACAATTGCTCTGCCAGAAAAGGTAGCCGAGTTTTTTTGGAAATGCACTTAAAAAAGAACTGCCGTCATCTCTGTATTGCCGGCAATTGCCATATAAAATATCTGCATCTTTATATTTATTCTTCAGAAAAACTTTTTCAAGAGTTGTATCTTCAAAATAGCTGTCTCCTGCATTCATAAAGTTAAGCCATTCATTTGAAGCAAGCTTAATTCCTTTATTCATGGCATCATAAATGCCGTTATCTTTTTCTGATACAAAAATATCTATTCTTTCTTTGTATTTATCGAATATTTCAAGTATTTCTTTATTTGAACCGCCATCTATTACTATCCATTCAAAATTTTGAAAAGTTTGATTTAGAATGCTCTTACAGGTTCTCTCGGCTTCTTTTTCGTTATAGCATACGGTAATTATAGTAAGCGGCTTTTTATCAGACATACTCTTTCCTTTTTCAAGTATTCTTATAGGATATATTTATCATATTTAAGCTGCTTTGTATAGTATGAAAAATATGGAGTTACCTGATTTGTCATGCTGAACTCGTTTCAGCATCTTAAATATAACAGACCCTGAAATAAGTTCAGGGTGACGATTTCATATGAGTTTAAGGCGATGATTTCATATAAGTTCAGGGTGATGAATTCAACAACTTTAGTGCAAACATGTATATAAGTCCCGAAAATATGCTATTGAAATAAAATTTTTAGCCAGTATAATGATATAACAAGACGATTAAATAATTTTGAGGTACAGAAATGAAAGATAATACACATCCTGATTACAAAAAAACCACTATTAAGTGCGTTTGCGGAAATGAAATTGAAACAGGTTCTGTTGAAGAAAATATCACAGTTGAAATTTGTAATGCCTGCCATCCTTTCTATACAGGCAATCAGAAAATCTTAGACTCTGAAGGCAGAGTTGAAAGATTCAAGAAACGTTACGAATCTAAAAAATAGATTTAAAACAAAAATTAAAGCGGATACAGAAGGCTTCAAAATTATTTTAAAGGTTATGTATCCGCCTTTTTTGTAGTTTTATTAAACTTTTGGAGGGGGAGTCATTTAAATGGCAGAAAAACAAATGCAGGTAAATTTAATATCTAAACCTGAAAATATTTTAAAGACGGTTTATACTGCCTGCAGAACATGCTACAGTGCAAAACTCCCTATTGAAGTGTATGAAGAAGCACCTGATGAAGAAAAAATGCTTAATTTAATAAAAAGAGTAATTTCATCCGGCCATTTTTCAACAATTGAGCATATTCAATTGTCATTTGCCATTTCAAATGTATCAAGGGCATGCACTCATCAGCTTGTGCGCCACAGGCACATGAGTTTTTCCCAAAAATCTCAAAGATATGTTAAAGAAAAGGGCGAATTTGATTATATTATTCCAAATTCAATTAAAAATAATCCGAAATTAAAAGAAAAATTTGAAAATTTTATAAAAGAAACATCATCTCTTTATCAGGAGTTTGTAAATGAAGGAGTTGCGGCTGAAGATGCAAGAAGCATTCTGCCTAATGCTGCTGCAAGCTCGCTTGTTGCAAGTTTAAATTTGAGGGAATTAATTCATCTTGCAAATTTAAGGTTATGTACGCGTGCCCAGCTTGAAATAAGGCTTATGGTAAAAGTTATGTGTGATGAGGTTATTAAGGCTGAGCCATGGCTTACTGAATATCTTGTTCCAAAGTGCTTGAGACTCGGGTATTGTGACGAGGATAAATCCTGCGGCAGATTAAAAACCAAAGAAGAATTATTAAATTGTTAAGAAAGGATAAAACCTTAAAATGAAAGATATGCTGGATAAAATCCAAAAAATTGAACAACGCTATAATGAACTCGGGGTTACCCTTTCTGACCCTAATGTCATAGCCGATTATGAAAAATTTAGAGATTTATCAAAGCAAAGAAAGCAGATGGAAGAAACTGTTGCTACCTATAATGCCTATAAAGAGGCCAGAGATGCAGTAGCAGAGGCAAAAGAGCTTTTACATGGTGAAAAAGACCAATCAATGAAAGAATTTTTGAATAATGAAATAAATTCCAATGAAGCAAAAATTCTTGAGTATGAAGAGAAAATGAAGGTTCTCCTGCTTCCGAAAGACCCGATGGATGATAAGGATATTATGCTTGAAATCAGAGGCTCTGCAGGCGGAGATGAGGCTAATATTTTTGCGGGCGACCTTATGAGAATGTATATGAAATTTGCTAACAATAAAGGCTGGCAGACTAAAATTTTATCCATAAATGAATGCGAAGCGGGCGGTGTGTCGGAAGTTGTAATTTCTGTTAAAGGCGGAGATGATATTTATTCCCAATTAAAATATGAAAGCGGAGTTCATAGGGTTCAAAGGGTGCCGCAGACTGAATCTCAAGGAAGGGTTCATACATCAACTGCAACTGTTGCGGTTATGCCTGAAGTGGATGATGTTGAGGTGGAATTAAATCCTAATGACCTTGAGATTTCAACAGCCCGTTCGGGTGGTGCCGGCGGGCAAAACGTAAATAAGGTGGAAACGGCAGTGCGTGTTGTACATAAGCCTACAGGTTTAATGGTATTTTGTACGGAAGAAAGGTCTCAGCTTCAAAACAAGGAAAGAGCCCTGCAGATTATTAAGGCAAAGCTTTATGATATGGAAGTGCAAAAACAGATGCAGGAAGTAACTGATTTGAGACGTTCTCAGGTTGGAACAGGCGACAGGTCCGAGCGTATCAGGACATATAATTTCCCGCAAGGAAGACTTACCGACCATAGAATAGGCCAAAACCTCAATGTCTGGACTGTTATCGAAGGTGAGCTTGATGAATTAATAAAGCTATTAATGGAATATGATCAGAAACTTAAGCTTGAAAAGCTTGCACAAGAATAGAAACGATAGTGTTTATTTATTAAATTAAAAATGTAAAAAGTCTATTTTCCGTATATATTTGTGTATATCCAATATGAGGAGTAGACTTTTTTGATATAGTTTGCCGTTTCAGAGTACGGTATATTTTCTACAAATTCGTCAAAATCTTTGCTTGTTCTTGAATTTAACCATTTTTTTACTGCATTCGGGCCGGAATTATATGATAATACGGATAAAGCCTCATTGCCATTAAAAATTTCCATTAAATGAGCAAAATATTTAACTCCTAATGAAATATTATATTCCGGTTCAAAAAGCTTCCTTGTATTATATAAATTGTAATCCATAGTTTTTGCCGTAGCCGGCATTAATTGCATTAAACCCATTGCGCCGGTTGAACTTACGGCTTCATTATTAAAAAAGCTTTCTTCTCTTGCTAATGAAAGCATTAAATATGGGCTTACATTGTATTTTTCGCAATATTTATTAATATAATCTTTATAATATAAGGGATATGCAAGTTTATATTTCGGGGCTGCAAATGAGATATTTTTGGGATTTTCATTTATTTCATTCCGCGCAAGCAAAACAGAATAAGAATATCTGCCTGCACGGGCTGCAAGCCAGCTGTTTAAAAACGGGTCATCAAGCTTAAAATTTTGTATAACATCATAATCGCCCAGGGTTATAAATCTGTTTAAAAGCCGGTATTCCTTATTTGCGGATTCAAAAGAAAAATCATCAAGCGAGAATTTATCTTTAATTTTAAGATTGGCATCAGTTTTAAATGCCGTTTTTGAATTTCTTAACATACTGTTTGCGCGGTAAGCATAGTAAGAATTTGGGAAATTGTAGACAATATTATGCAAAATTGAGCGGGCAATTTTTTTATGCTTCATTCTTATATGAATTTTTGCCGTCCAGAACATAATTTTCGGCTGGATATTATAATCCGTGTATACGTTGGTAAAAGCTTTTGATAGCTTAAGTGCTTCTGCGAATTCGCCCTTTTTATATTTGTCCCAAAAAACAAACCATACTGCATCCGGTGCTACAATTGAATCCGGATAGGTTTGAAAAATTTTTTCATAATTTTTAATTGAAGATTCGGTATCAACATATTTTGAATACAAAAACAGAGCAAGCGGGTAAAAGTGCTTATTTTTTGTTTCATAAGCAAGGTTGTATGCCGCCTGTTTTTGAGGAATTCCGGCACGTCTTATATAAAGCCCCATGATATCAAGAATTTCTCTTTCGGTGTGAGGATTCTGTTTATCATTAAGGGAGGTTCCCTTTAAAACGGCAGATGCGAATTCTTGAGTATTTGATAATTTTTCATAATTTTTTGCAGCCAAAAGCCAAGATTTTTCAAACGGTACATCTGCTAAAACCTCTAATGAGCGCGTGTAATAGCCATTTTCATAGAGAGAATTTGCAATATAAATTTTATCTTTGTAAGTTAAAAGATAATCATCAAAATTCAGTAAGGAATTAATGCACTCAAGCGCAAAACGTCCCATGGGCGCATATTCTATGTATTCTATAAAATGCTCTTTGGCTTTAGTTTTATTTCCTGCTTCATTGTATAAAATTCCGAGTTTATATGAAGCAGCTTTTGCAAAATCGCTTTCGGGGTATTTTTCGGTGAGTTTTTGCAGATGTGACTTAGCGCGGGAGACATTTGAAGTATCTTTGAGTTCAAGCTCCATAAGAGCAAGTTTCCAGATGGCTTCAGGTGCAACGCTTGTATTTTTATAAACATTAGCAAATTTTGAATATTTATTAATTGCTGTTTTATAATCTTTTAACTCCCATGCGCATGATGCCTGTCGATAAAGTGCAGGCCCGAAATAAGGGGACATATAAGAAATTTTCTTAAAATTATAATAGGCGTTTTGATAATCACCTTTTTTATAAAATTCAAGCCCCTGTTTGTAAATTTTATCGGATTGTGTATCCGTAAAATGACAGTACGCCTTTAAGATAAAGAAAACAAGGCATCCTGCAAATAAAATAAATGTTAATAAAACAAAAATCTTCTTATTTTTCATAATCCATGCAGATTATATCATATGAGAAAAAAACAGGCATAATTTAACGTTATGTTAAATTTTACAATAGCAATTTTAGAATATATGAATGCAAAAAAGCACTTAATCGAAAGAAAAAGTGCTTTTTAAAATAAATATAAAATTCAAATTAGAATAATGCCGGTTTTTTAACAGGTGCAGCACCCGGGATTGCTTCCCAGTTTGCAGCCATGATTTTTTTGAATGATTTTAGGGCTGTATCTTCTAATTCGCCGAGTTCTTCAGCATCAATAATAAGTTTTCTTAAAGGAAGAAGAGCTCTCTGGTCGCGTAAAACGCCCAGTGCTGCTGCGGCACCTGCTCTTACTAAGTCATTTTCGGAAGCATTTTCCATAACTTCAATTAATGCAGGAACTGCTTTTGTATCGCCAAGTTTTCCTAATGATGTAACGGCATAAATTCTAACGTTTACCCATTCATCTTTTAACATTTTGATAATTTTATCAACAGCCTTTTTATTGCCGATTTCACCCAGTGCGCGGGTTGCATCGCATCTAACGTTTACTTTCTGGTGATCTAAAGATTCAATTAAAGCATCTGTTGCAACATCGCCGAT
>CAQTPN010000048.1 GCA_948888345.1 uncultured bacterium
ACGACCAAGGGATTATGAGTCCCCTGCGCTACCGCTGCGCCACAGGCCCGTGACACATTTATTAAAATACCATTAAAATATTTAAAAATCAAGCCTGTAGGCACAAGGGTTTTCAGACAATCCTTCATGCTTTCTTATTTTATTCTTTTATGACATTTAAAATTATGGAAAACAAAGGTTTTAAATGGTTAAAAAATTGGGGAATACGGCGGGCTGCATTGCTTGCTTTTTTGTATGTCTTTATTTTAGTTTATCAAGAAAAATTACCCATAGAACCATAACCTGTTAAAGTTGGAGAATTAGGATTATCGCTTGAAATTTCACTAAGCATTTTCTCAAAGCAGGTTTCAGCGGCTTCGCTGCAATTTTTCATTATATTATCAGCCGCACGATATGTACTTGAATATGGTGTGGAAGCTTGTTTGAGTTGAGCCGCACGAACAACGCATAAAATTGAGAGATTTATTACATCCATGGCCCAATCTTTGTTATAAGCGTTTGCCAGTTTATTTTGCGTGCTATTTAATTCATTAAGTGCCTTTCTTGCTTTTAATGAAAGCCCGGATGATGAAATTCCGTTAATCTCCTTACAAGTGCCATTAATATCATCAAGTACATTTTGGGTTTTAAATGCAAATCCTTTAGTATATTTGGGTGAGTAGCTATCATCCACACTATTTGCGAGATTTGTCATTGCGCCAAAATTTTCAATGTCTACTTTAGAATCTTCAAAATTATATCGTATCTTTTCCCAAGGTGCAAGATTGCCGTTTGCGTGTCTTAAGGGATACCGGAAGGCATTATTGCTCCAATCTTCTATTTTTTCAAACCAAAAATCGCCATATTTTTCTAAACCATTTAAATAAGCTTTCATATTTGGGTTGCTTGTCTGTCTTTGCTGCTTAGCTGCCTCTTTTCTAAAATCTTGAATAGCACTTAAAGTCACAAGGTAAGAAGTTCCTGCGGGAATAATGTTTTTATGAGGTACATTTTTGTCTATTCTTCTGAATGATTCTCTAAAAGAGTTTAAAAATTGAATTTTTTTAGTTTCAAGTTTTAAAACATCTTCGCTCGGGTTTTTGAATACCTCTGCCCTTGCTTTTTCATATTCTAAGCTTTTTTTGATTTGCGCTCTGTCTGATGAATAAGGCCAGTTTTTTGTTTCTCTGCTTAAATACTCATATCTTTTTTGATGATAGGTTGATTTTTCAGATAAATAAAGCTTTAAGAAATTTTTAGCTTGGGATTTATTGCCAATTTTGGTTAAATAATAAGGTAAACCTGCTTGCTCAAACATTTGTGCATTCTCAATCAGCATAAAATCGGGCAATGTACTTTTGTTTTTTTCATCAAAGAAGCTTGATTTACCTATTTGATGTGTAAATTGAAAATCAAGTAAATTTACTCTGCCGTCAGGCAAGGTTTTTATATTGCCGTTATTTAAATCACCGTGGTATAATCCTGTTCCATCCATTTCAAACATTGTATTGAAAAGATTTCTTAAATGTATTCTTGTTAGAGGGTTGTGCTTAGGGTCGGGTGAATTGCCGTCAACTTTTGTGCTTAATAAATAATATTCATCTTCATTATCATCGTAGGCTCTTGCTACAAATTTTTGAGTGTTTTTAATTTCATCCGCAATTAATTTCAGGTTTTCTTCTTCTTTTGAAAAATTATCTTTGATATTTGATTTTTTAATTACAATATCAGGGTATTTTTTAAGTACATAAGCGTCAGCAAAAAGTCCGCTTCCCAGATATCCGACATTTCTCTGTGTTGAAGAAAAAGTATCAATTTCTTTTTTTAATGATTTTTTTCTGAACTGTATTTGGGATTAAATGATTCATAATGTATATCACCAAAGGTAGGCGTATATACATTTTTTGATAATAACGGGGATATTCTCATTCCTTTTATTCCTTATCCTAACTTGAAATTTTCATAAATTTGCGGCAAATTATTATTTAAGGGTAAATTTTGTACAGAAGTTTGCATCCGTTGAGCTTCAACAGGTGTTTTATTTTTCTTTGCCTTTGATATTAAATATGCAGTGATTGCTATTCCGCCCGCCACAATTGCTCCAATTAGAGCTGTTTTTTTTGTTGCAACGGGCGTTAAGATTTTTTTCCGCCACCGCCTTTACTTTCCTCAGATACTTTAAATATTTCTTTTTTCAAATCAGGGCTTAATTTTTGCATATATTCAGGGTTTCTTGAAGCGTGAAGTTTAATTGCCTCCCTTATCCCGTCTTCAAGGTGCCCGTTTTCAACTTCAATTATTTTTTTATATTTACTATTTTGCCCGAAAATATCTACAAGTTCACTTAATGGGCTGTCTTTTTTATCATTTTTAACTACAATGCCTATAAATGGTAAATCTTCAAGTTGTTTAATTATTTCAGAGTATTTCTCGGGATTTTTTTCAATTTTTCCAACAAGAGAAGTGGGTGCTGATTTATGGTGTTTATAAGCTAATTCGGGATAGCGGGCTTCATCTATATCAATATACATCATAGGATTTAACATTAATGCGTCATTAGAACCGTCACCTGCAACAATAACTAAATCATTATCCTTAATAGCTTTTGCAACCGCCTGTTGAATGTCATAAAGTTTTGTAAGTCCGTGGTTTTCCTTTTTAAGACCGCCTGCATGCCAGCTTAAATTTTCATCAACCTTTGGTTCAAGAACATAGCAAGGCCTGCCTCCGCATTCTTTGCTATGTTGGCTATTGTATGAATGAACTTTATTTGCGCCTGTTTGAGCAAGTAATTCGGAAACCTCATCATCAATTGTTCTTGCAATATCAATTCGTTCAGGACTAAAATTCATATCATAGGGCAAGGTATAAAATATCTTACAGTTACCGTCGTTTCTTAAACCCACATTCCAATCGGAAGTTGGCTTCATTCCCTCTTGCAATTGTATTTTATCTTCATATTTTAACTTACCGTCTGAAAACAGTGACCTAAAACCATAATCGCCTGTACTATGTTCGCTATCAGCTTCAACAATCTTTAAATTATGGCTTGCAAATATTTTCTTCAAACCTTCTTTAATTTTTTGCCCGTCCCATCCTGTTAAAGCTTTTATATCTTCTTCTTTTTGAACATTTCTTTTATCGGGACTGAATGGGAATTTGCCGCCTTGATAAAATTCTGAATCAGAGCCTTGTTTAATATATTCATCACTACCGTTTTTTGTAATAACAGAATCAGGTAAAGGTAATTCAAAGCCTCTCATTCTTATTAAATGAGAAACGGCGTCATATTCACCCAATGTACGCCCTGTTGTGATATGAAAGCTTAAACCTTCACGAGTATTATTAAAAAAGTTTTTTAAATTAGTACAATAATCAACAAATCCAGGGTGTTCGGAAGGCGACATGTGTTTTAAACCTGAATGCGAAGCAGGGCAATAAGTATTATCAAAATCAAAATACGCATTTACCTTTCCTTGCCCAAAAGATAGGTTTTGCTTTTTTTGATTATTATAGCTAAAGTTATTTACTGTATTGATTCTTCTTACATCCATTCTTTAAAACTCCTAACTTCAGCTGTCGATTTTGCACCGTACACTCCAGGGCTTGATTCTTCATATATCATTCCGTGTGCTTTCGGGTTGAAACCATCATTAAATACGGTAAATTGGTCATATCTTGCACCATTTAATTTTATATTATATGCACTATCAAATGTAAATATTGCACCTCTAAGGTCAGCATTTGACATATCAATATTATCAAAAATTGCACCGTCAAAATTTGTTTGTTTCATTTTGGCATTTCTAAAACTGCAATTCTTAGCTTCTATTTCAGGAGCATAGGTTCTGGTTAATGTTGCACCGTCAAAATTTCCTCTTGTAATGTCCATTTTCTTTAAATCTGCTCTTTTAAGGGAATTGTTCTTAAAATTAACATCCCTTAGCGTCATAAAACGCATTTTTGCATATTCAAGTTTTTTTCCTAAATTGCTTAAATTTGAACCATTACTTAAGAATATCATATCATTTTCATCGGGGTCAAAATCAGCAGGAAAAATTGTCGTTTCATCATACAAGGCATTTTCAAGATATACATAATCAAGGTCTGTATCGCTAAATGTTGCACCGATAACGTTAGCACCACTCATATCTGTTTTCTTACCAAAATCTGCCCCCGTAAAATCAGCAAAATTTAAATTCGCGTGTGCAAAATTTGTATTTTCGGTTTTTGTATTCCTCATATTGACATTATATAAATTTGCTTTTTCAAAGCTGGCATTTTGAAGTTTTGAACCTTGAAGGCAAGCTCTGTAAAAATTTGCTTTTTCAAAATTGTAATTTCTTAAATCAGCATTATCTAATTGAACATATTTTGCCTTTGCTTTATACCTATCTACAGGTGAACTTTGTGAACCTATATATAAATTATTGCCATAATTTGTATATTTTCTTTTAGAGTTTGGCTGTTGATAATTTCTTCCCAAAAAAGAAATTTGATAATTTACAACAGGGATTTTTGCAAATTTTATGTTTTGTTCAGCCGAATTGGAAGCCACAGTATTATTTTTGACACTGTGTAATTTAGGTTTATATGAATGCAATGATATAAAACTATTGATATTTTGTATCATTCTTATACCTTGCCTTCCTTATCGTTATTATAAAACATAAAAATATTATTTTTGAACTTTAATCTGTTAGGCATTAATAATAAGTGTTACGTTTGCCGTGATTACATCTGCACTACAACTGCGTCACGGGTCTGTGACGACATTATAAATCTTAAAATTAAGTTAAATAATTAATCTGTTATATGGCCTGCAATTGCAGATTTTGCCGCAACATAAGGAGATGCAAGGTAGATAAAACCTTTAGTATTGCCCATTCTGCCTTGAAAATTTCTATTCTGAGTTGCAAGACAAACCTCTCCATCACCCAAAATACCGCCATGTACACCAACGCAAGGTCCACAGCCGGATGGAAGGAATGAAGCACTGGCATCAACAAATATATTTAATAAACCCTCATCTGCTGCCTGCTTAAATACCTTGGGTGAGGCGGGAACTATTATGAGACGAACATCGGGATGTTTTTTCTTGCCTTTTAAAACATTTGCCACTACTCTTAAGTCCTCAATTCTGCCATTAGTACATGTGCCGATAAATACTTGATTAACTTTGACATTATTTAATTCTGAAGCAGGCTTTGTGTTATCAACCGTATGAGGACAGGAAACGGTACAGGGAACATCTTCTGCATTAATTTCTATTATTCTTTCGTAATCTGCATCTGTGTCAGCTTTAATTTCCTTAAAATCTTTTTCTCTGCCATTATCTTTTAAGAATTCGTACGTTTTTTCGTCAGATTCAAATAATCCGCATTTTGCACCGGCTTCAACTGCCATATTAGCAAGAGTAAACCTTTGAGACATTGACATGTTTTTAATAGTAGAACCAGCAAACTCAAGAGCCTTATAAGTTGCGCCATCTGCACCAATCATTCCTATCAAATAAAGCATTAAATCTTTGCTGGTTACATTTGGCCTAAAGCTGCCATTTACAACTATTTTAAATGTTTCAGGTACTTTTAGCCATGTTTTCCCAAGTGCAAAAGCTACTGCAATATCGGTTGAACCCATGCCTGTTGCAAAAGCACCGAGAGCTCCGGAGGTGCAGGTATGAGAATCGGCTCCGACAAGAATTTCTCCCGGGTTTACAAAACTTTCAATTAATCTTTGGTGGCATACTCCTTCGCCTATATCAGAAAGCACGGCACCATATTCCTTGGCAAACTCCCTTATTACAAGGTGTGAATTTGATAATTCTTTTCTCGGGCTCGGGGCGGCATGGTCGATAAAAAGTATAGTTCTGCCGGGATTTGCAAGTTTATTTTTGCCTAGTTTTTTAAATTCTTGAATGGTTAAAGGGCCTGTTCCGTCTTGAACTGCTGCTACATCAACTTTTGCAATTACAAGTTCTCCTGCTTTAACGTCATATCCTGCATGTGCACTTATAATCTTTTGAACTAAAGTCATACCTGCCATCTTATTTTCCCCTATGTTTTAAAATTAATATTCTATTATCCTTATTATATTTAAAAAACAGCATAAATTGCAAATATAAGTTTTATATAGATTAAAGAACGTTTTGTGGTATAATTTTTCAAAAAAAAGGAAACTTATATGTTCAATATTTCGGGTTTATCGAGAGAGAGAGAGAGAGAGAGAGAGTAGAAAAACCATTGTAATTTTTAATATCTATGGCCTTGGTGATGTGCTTTTAAATAATTCTCTCTGTCAAAATATTAAAAATTTTTATCCTGATTCAAGATTAGTTTTTGTTGCAGATAAGCCTTTTGAGGAAGCTGCAAAATACCAAAAGGGAGTTGATGAAGTTGTAGTTTATGATAAAAATGGTAAGAATAAGGGCAGCATCATAGCTCCATTGCTCTTTGCATTAAAATTTCCATATAAAAATATCTTTGCAATTTTCATTACATACAGAAACGGAAGAAGCCTCACGATTGCAAGAATATTGAGGCCAAAACATTTATTTGCCGTTAAGAAAGAAAAATATCCTGTTGATATAAAAATACAAGAAAAGCATAATAAAATGCTTACCCTTTTAGTTGATAAAGAGATAAAAAATTACCCTATATGTTATAATATCCCCGATTGTATAAAAAATACAACAAAAAATAAATTTAGTTTGCCTGATAAATATGTGGTTTTATGCTGCATAAGCAAAAAAGTTTCAAAAGATATGCCCCTAAATACGACGGTGGATTTGATAAGAAAAATTAACTCAGAGACAGGCTATACAGTAGTTTTTATAGGTGCCGGAAGCAATACAAAACAATATGCGGAAGAAATAGAAAAATGCGAAAATAATTTTATAAATTTAACTAATAAAACAACAATTTCTGAACTTGCAGATATTATATCAAATAGTATTGGCTTAATAAGTGTAGATACAGGAGTTATGCATCTCGGTGCTTCTCTTCAGGTGCCGGTAGCTGCTGTTTTCTACGAGCAGCAATCAATAACATGCTGGGCCCCATCAAAAGAATTATACAATTGTACAATTATTTCAAATAGTCAAACTGCTGAAAATATATTGTCTGCTTTTCAAAAACTAATTCAAAAAGAAACTGTTCAAGCGGAATAATTTTTGCATCTGATAGCGGATGTATATTTTCAATATTGTTATAGAATAGGGAAATGGAATGTAATTTGGAATATTTTTGTATACTTGGCGGCGGCGGTATAAGAGGCTGTTCTTATACCGGTGTATTGAAAGCTATTGAAGAATTGAATTTAAAAATTACCGGCTGGGCCGGTTCATCTATAGGGGCTGTGGTTGCAACTCTTTATGCAGCCGGATATACGGCAGATGAAATTGATATTGTTTTTAAAGATATTAATATTGATTTTTTCAAAGATATTAATTTAAACCTCGGCAAAAACTTCGCGCTTTCAAAAGGCGGATATTTTTATGATTGGATGAGGGATAAAATTGAAAGCAAATTTTACGGGGAAAGTTATATAAAAGGAAAAATGGCACCTGTAACTTTTAAAGATTTGGATAAAGAAATTGTAATATTTTCCGTAAATTTAAGATATTTAAATTTCTATGAATTTTCTAAACAAAAAACACCGGATGCTGAAATTGCAAGTGCGGTAAGAGCATCTGTCAGTATGCCGGGGCTTTATAAGCCTGTTATGAATGGCAGAGACTGCCTTGTAGATGGCGATTTAGTTAAATGTGCTCCTCTTTGGAGGGTTAGTGATACTATTAAAAATATAGAAAGCAGAATTTTGGAATTCAGGCTTGAAGATAATGAAACTGAAAAAGATATTACAAATACTGCCGGATATTTAAATGCCGTATATAATGCTATTTCAGGGTTTGCAACAGATTATATTATAGATTTATATAAAGATAAGGATAAATTTGATTATATTAAAATTAATCTGCCGGATATTTCGGTTGTAGATTTTATGATATCGGGCGATAAAAAGGCTGAGATGGCACGTATCGGCTATGATACTACAAAAGAATATTTCAATAATGTGTATCCTAAAAAAAGAAAACGCCTTTTTAATACTTATTATGAAATTGAATTATTATTGTTAAAAATTAAAACAGAAATTGAGAAAGATAGAATTAAGCACGCCTATATTATTTTGATGGAGCTAATGTCTTTTTTGTGTGAACATAAAAAACTTATTGATATTAAGATT
>CAQTPN010000049.1 GCA_948888345.1 uncultured bacterium
AGCCAGTATGACAGGCTCAATGGCTTGTATTGCAGGGGGTGTAATGGCAATTTATATTGCTATGGGTGTTCCTGCAAAATTCCTGCTTGCAGCCTCTATTATGGCAGCTCCGGGGGCTTTGGTTATTTCAAAAATCGTCTATCCCGAAACAGAAGAAAGCAAAACAAAAAATGAAGTTTCAGTTAATATTGAAAAAACTCATGTAAATTTAATAGATGCAATTGCCCATGGTGCATCAGACGGAATGAGGGTGAGTTTAAATGTTATTGCAATGCTAATCGCGCTCCTCGCGTTGATTGCCATGATAGACTGGCTGTTAGCGGGTTTAGGACACTTCCTTTCAAACACGCTCCATCTTTCTTTTGCCTTTTTAGACCTTAATAATCTTAGCCTAAAAACGATACTGGGAGCGTTTTTTAGTCTATTTGCACTTGTTATGGGAGTACCTCTTTCCGATGTTTCAAGTGTAGGTGCCCTGATGGGTGAAAAATTAGTATTGAATGAATTTATTGCATATACTGATTTAGCTGCCATCAAGGATATTTTAACACCAAAAGCCTTGACTATAGCCAGTTTTGCACTTTGCGGCTTTGCAAACTTCGGCTCAATAGCTATCCAAATAGGCGGTATAGGCGAACTTGCGCCCACAAGACGTGCTGAACTCGCACAGCTTGGCATAAAAGCTTTAATTTGCGGAACCTTTGCTTCTTACGTTTCTGCTTGTATGGCCGGAATATTGATGTAGCAAGGATTTTAGGCATATTTACGCTATAATACAGGCTATACAAGATTTTTAGCCAATTCGCAACAAAAAAGGAATAAAAAATATTTAAAACTATGGCTATTATTGAAAAAAGAATAAGAATAAAGGTAAAAAACGGCTCTCTGCCTGAAATTAACATAATTGAAAATGCTATACTTCAAGCAGGGCTTGAACCTGTGCGCTGGGCCATTGTTGATATAAATGAAAACGAATATATAATCCTCGCAAATGGTATCCAAAAATAGCACAACGTAAGGTTTTTCCCGCTTAACTTCAATTTAAACATTTAAACTTAGCCCGCAAGCAGTATTTTAAAATATTAATAAAAAGTTAATATAATTAGACATAAGATTTTGATACGCTACAATAATATTAACAGTATTTTTTAAAGGAGAAAGGCTATGTTTAAAAAAGAGGATGAGGATAAAAATAATCCCTTTAAAAATGAAGACCTTGAAAATGAAGAAAAAATAGAAGCACAGGAAGAAAATAATAAAGAAGCGGAAAAAAATGAAGCAGAGGCTGAAAACAAAGATACACAAAAGCTTCAGGAAGAATTAGACAGCCTGAATAACAAGTATTTAAGGCTTGCAGCCGATTTTGATAACTTTAGAAAACGCCAGATGCAAGAAAGAGAAAGCCTTTTAAAATATGGCGCAGAAGATACTTTGAAAAAAATTATCACAGTGCTTGATACGTTCGAACGGGCTCAAAAATCTGTTGAAGGAATGAGCGAATGTGAAAAAATCAAAGAAAGCTATAATGTAGGCCTAAAGCAGCTTTACGATACTTTAGATAAACTTGGCCTCAAAAAAATTGAAGCAAAAGGAGCAGATTTTGACCCCAATCTTCATGAGGCCGTAATGCAGACTCCGACAAACGATTATCCCCCTCATACAGTTATAGACGAGCTGCAAACAGGTTATAAGCTTTTTGATAAAGTGCTAAGACCCGTATTTGTTAACGTTGCAACCGAAGCACAGGAAACACCGGAAGAAAATAAAGAAAACGAGCAATAAAGAAGAAAAACAGGAAATTTAATAAAATGGATTATTACCAGATACTGGAAGTTGAAAAAAATGCATCAAAAGATGATATAAAAAAAGCATTCAGGCAAAAAGCCAGAAAACTACATCCTGACGTAAATAAAGAACCTGATGCGGAAGAAAAATTTAAAGAGCTGGGCAGAGCTTACGAAACCCTGATGGACGATGAAAAACGCGCCTTATACGACCAATACGGCGAGGACGGGCTTAAAAATGCGGGATACTCAAACCAAGGGCCTTTTGATTTTGGATTTGGGGATATCAATGACATTTTTGCTTCCTTCTTTGGCGGGATGGGCGGCGGTTTTGGCGGCGGCTACAGAGAAAACCCGAATGCCCCGAAACGAGGTGCCGATTTAAGAATGGATATCCAGATTGACTTTATGGATGCTATGAACGGCATTGAAAAAGAAATCAAAATCCAGCACACAGAACCCTGTGAGGAATGCGGCAGTACAGGTTTTGATAAAAATGCAAAAGATACAATCTGCAAAACCTGCGGAGGTCATGGCAGAGTTCAGCAGGAAGTAAGAAGTATGCTTGGAAGTTTTACTTCCGTTACAACCTGCCCAAAATGTCACGGTACAGGCAAATCTCCGGATTCATTCTGCAAAAAATGCAAGGGCGAGGGCGGCATCTTAAAGAATAAAACTATTAAAATTAAAATTCCAAAAGGCGTAGACACGGGCTCAAAAATCCGTTTGTCATCGGAAGGAAATTCAGGCAAAAACGGCGGAAATGCCGGAGATTTATATGTCGTATTGCATGTAAAAGAATCTGAAAAATTTATAAGAGACGGTGCAGATATTCATACAGTTCTTGAAATTTCCCCCGCACAGGCAGTTTTAGGGGATGTGGTTACGGTTGAAACAATTGACGGCA
This sequence comes from uncultured bacterium, assembly GCA_948888345.1. Lineage (GTDB taxonomy): Bacteria > Cyanobacteriota > Vampirovibrionia > Gastranaerophilales > Gastranaerophilaceae > MGBC122484. Next base: position 2,692 of record CAQTPN010000049.1, read on the forward strand.
AGGTTGAAATGAGTGTTCCAAATGGTGTTCAAAACCTTGATAAGCTTCTTTTAAAAGGCCGTGGAGTACCGTTTTTGGGAAGCAAAGACCAGAGAGGAAATCATTACGTTACCGTAAAAATTATTACCCCGAAAAAAATCTCAAAAGATGAGGAAAAATTATACAGAGCATTGTATGGTATTCAAAAACAAAATGACAAACCTAAAGAAAAAATAATGGACAAGGTAAAAACAGCCCTAGGTAAATAATACGGGCAAAACAGGGCAAAAAGAAGGAGAGTTTTGATGAAAATTAAAGTGTTATTAATTACCCTTATGATGGCATTAATTAACCAGTGCGCAATGGCATCAAGGCTTCCTGATAATTTTTGGACCTATCTTCAAAAAGTTTACCCAAATTCTACTCAAAGGTTTGATTCTGTAGTGGTTTTGGCAGACGGAACAATGTATGTTCCCCTCTATCCTGCGCAAGAAGCTGAAGAAAAGAATATCAAGCTTGAATACACATATCCTCTAAATCGTATGCCGAATACAAAACCAGAGGTTATGATTTTTAACAATAATTTTGTACTTTTAAAGCTTATGAAGGATAAAAACGGCACTTATTCAATCACAAAAAATGAAAATCTGCCCCTAAAGGTAAAATTGGGAGTTATGCCGCAGGATATGCTTGTGCCTGTTGGCTTAAAAGTGCCTGATAGTTTAAAATTAATCCTGGGAAATCTCGTTATTCCTGAAAAAAATGATAATTTAATAACTGCCGCAACTGATACAAAAATAGGCACAGTTAGAGATGAAAAAGGCAAAATTACCCCGCTTACGGAATTAAAAAACAAAAAAGCGGTAATTTCTAATGATATGTCAAAATTCGTTCTGGTTTATGACGGAGAAAAGAAAAATCCGCTATATGAAGTTAAATTGAGCGGGCTTCCTTCAAAGATTCTTGCTTCAAATAAATCAAAACTCGCGCTTGTAATGTATTTTGGTTCTAAAACCGTTGAAATCGTAGACCTTACAAACGAGCGCACTGTTTCTCAAATTACACTTGATAATACCCCGAAAGATGCAGATTTAGACACAAAAAATAATATTGCATATATAGCATCTGCAAATGCTTCTACAATTTATATGGTAGATTTAAACACAGCAAAACTTGCAAAGGCCGTAAAACTGGAGCAGGCACCTGAAAAAATAGCCGTATCTGATAATGGCGATGGAATTGCATTCATTGACAGAAACACCCAGAAAATTTACAGTTTAAAAGAGCAGGATGGTGCATACACTGCAAAATATATAGCAGACAGCAAAAATCTATCAAGGATTTTATACAAAAAAGGTAAAATTTACACAATTTCAAGAACCGAAAATAAGCTTTCCGTATATGATGAAGCGGAAAATATTTTGACCGCAGAGATAAGGCTGAATGAAAAACCGACAGATGCTGTATTCTTTCAGGATAAAATTTACGTATTATGTTCAAAAGACAGTATAGTCAATGTTTACGATACAGTAAGCCAAAAAATCATTGAAAATATCGTGTTGGATAATGTTGGATTTTATTCAAAAATTACAATGATACCAAATCAGCCAAATGCACTTATAACAGGTATTCAGACTAAAAAATTCCTTCTTTTAAATTTAGAAAAAATGATGATAACAAAAAAACAAAATGCCGATGTAAATGTTTCAAATATAATAATAGTGGATGCGCCAAAAACCGGTGAAACCAGTGAAAACAAAGGTGTCGGTGCAAAAGGAATTTCTTTATAATGAAATTTAAGGAAGACCTTAAAAACACGGTTGTAATTAAAAAAAGCCCTGATGAGGCACTTTTCAATCAAACTACACTCCAATTGCTCAATTCGCTTGATAAAACGCGGGAAGACTTCTGGAATGTGGATAATGAGAGTGCAAATTTCTTAAACCTTTTAATTAAGATGCATAATGTAAAACACGCGCTTGAAATAGGCACATCAAACGGATACAGTGCAATATGGCTTGCGCAAGCACTTAAAGAAACAGGCGGAAAGCTTACTACTATTGAGTTTTGGGACAACAGATTAGATGTTGCAGTTGAAAATTTTAAAAAGGCCGGCGTGGATGATATCATTGAACCGAAATTAGGGCAGGCTGTAATAATACTTGAAGAGATGGCATACAGCGACAATCCGCCGGTTTTTGATTTTGTTTTTATTGATGCAAATAAATCAGAATATATTAAATATTTTAAACTCATCCACCCCATGCTAAAGTATGGCGGCGTAATTGCAGCAGATAATATTTTATCACACTACAAAAAGGTTTTACCTTATGTTGAAGCGGTTACATCTCATCCTGATTATCAAAGCCAGCTCATCCCGCTGGATACAGGGATTATGGTGTCAATTAAAAGAAACCAGCTATAGTCTTTTATATATGCTTAATATAAAAAACCCATCTTTTTTTATCAATAACATTAAAGACATAAAATAGAACAAGGCAGCATGCTACTTCTTCATTGAAGCACCGATAACCTCTGTTAACTCCTGCGTTATGCCTTCCTGACGAACCTTATTATACTGAACCGTAAGGGTTTTAATCATATCCTCGGCATTATTTGTTGCGGCACTCATTGCAGTCATTCTTGAAGATAATTCGCTGGCCTGGGCTTCAAGCATAGTCTGGTAAATCACATTTGTAATATACATTGGAACAATTTTTTGCAGTACCGATTTTGCATCCGGCAAAAATTCCATTAAAGAATCAAGCTTAATACTGTGCTCATATTCAACATTATGTTCTCTGTCAAATTCTTCACGATGGAACTTGTTCACCTGCATATCTTTTGCCTTTTCTTTACCTTCTTTCGGGGTCATAGCAGGCAAAAGCGTCCATTCTTCAACCTTGTATGTCATTGTATTAATATAGCGCGTAGTGATAAGCTCAATTCTGTCCACCCGCTTTTCAACATAATCTATAGCTAAATCCTCTGCCACAATCTTTGCGGAACTTACATTAAGGTCATCCAGAATTCCCGTATAAATCTCTTTTATTTCAAAATCAAGATTTTTCTTTGCATTTTTCAAAGGCGCAACCGTCTTTTGACCCACAAGATAGAGGGATACATGTTTATTTTGCGCATTTAGCTCTTTGATTTTATTCAGAGTAAACCTTACAATATTGGCACTGTATGCTCCTGCAAGTCCTTTATTTGAAGAAATAACAACAAGAGCCACTGTTTTTACTTCGCGTGAATTTAAAAGTTCGGGGTAATTATCAATCGCATTTTTAACCTTAATGGCTGCAAATTGCGCATCACCCTTTTCTTTTATTTCATCATAAGTTTTTATAAACATCCTGAATAACTCATAAGTAAACGGGCGTGACAGTTTTACTGCAGCCTCAGCCTTTTTTACCTTTGCTGCCGCCACCATCTTCATTGCACGGGTAATTTTCTGCGTATTTTTTATACTTGAAATTCTGTTTTTTATATTTCTTAAATTAGCCATATTTTTAAAATTCCGCTTGCATTTTATGCTTTAAATACACTGTTTGTAAAGGTTTCAAGGTGTTCGCATAAAAGTTTTTTATCATTCTCTTCAAGTTTTGCACCATCATTCAAGCGTTTTTCAAGGTCGGAAAGATTGCTTGAAAAATATTCAAACCACTGATTTTTATACTCCTGAATTTTAGAATTTTCAATATTATCTAAAAATCCTTCATTACCGGCATATAAAATTGAAATCTGCTTTGCTGCCGAAAGCGGCCTATACTGGGGCTGAATTAAAATCTGGGTTAATTTTTCACCTTTTAAAAGCTGGGCCTTTGTTGCACTGTCTAAATCTGAAGCAAATTGCGCAAAAGCTTCAAGTTCACGGTACTGTGCTAAATCAAGCCTTAATTGCCCTGCAACCTGCTTTACCCCCTTTGTCTGTGCCGCACCGCCAACCCTTGAAACAGAAATGCCGGCATTTATTGCAGGTCTTTGTCCTGCGTTAAAAAGATTGGTTTCCAAAAATATCTGCCCGTCTGTGATTGAAATAACGTTTGTCGGAATATATGCCGATACATCCCCCGCCTGTGTTTCAATAATAGGAAGGGCCGTTATTGAACCGCCGCCAAGCTCATCTGATAATTTACAAGCCCTCTCCAAAAGTCTTGAGTGCAGATAAAATACATCCCCCGGATACGCTTCTCTGCCTGATGGCCTTTTTAGAAGTAAACTCATGGAACGATATGCCTGCGCGTGTTTTGTAAGGTCATCATAAATTATTAAACTGTGACGGCCCTGTTCCAAAAATTCTTCCGCCATAGCACAGCCTGCATAAGGCGCGATATATTGAAGCGGAGCAGATTCATCAGCAGAAGCGGAAACAATTATAGTATAATCCATAGCTCCGTTTTCTTCCAGAGTTTTTGCAAGCTGCGCTATTGTTGATTTTTTTTGCCCGATTGCAACATAAATACAAATTACATCCTGCCCCTTCTGGTTAATTATCGTATCAAGGGCAATTGCAGTTTTTCCGGTCTGCCTGTCACCTATTATAAGTTCTCTCTGGCCTCTGCCGATTGGTGTAAGCGCATCAATTGCAGTTAATCCTGTCTGCAGGGGCTGATGTACGGATTTTCTTGAAATAATCCCCGGAGCAATGCGCTCAATCGGACGGGTTTTATCGTATCTGATATCTCCTTTTCCATCCAGCGGCGCACCGGTAGGGTCAACAATTCTTCCTATAAGCCCGTCACCCACAGGGGTAGAAGCAATTCTTCCTGTTGCTTTAACGCTCATTCCTTCTTTAATCTGTGTATAATCTCCTAAAATTACAACTCCGACATTATCTTCTTCAAGGTTTAATGCAATCCCGAGAGTGCTTTTGCCGTCATCAAATTCAACAAGTTCTGATGCCATAACATTTTTAAGCCCGAATATACGGCAGATTCCATCCCCTACTTCAATAACGGAACCTGTATTTGCAACATCAAGATTTGTTTTATAATTTGAGATTTTTTCCTTTATTATATTTGAGATTTCACTTGCTGAAATTGTCTGCCCCTGCATAAATTATTACCTTTCAAATATTAATTAATTTTTACCTAAATTTTCAATCCGTTTTTTTAAGCTTAAATCAATAACCGTGTCATTAATCTTTATAATAAGCCCGCCTATAATGCTAAAATCCTGTTCAAATTCAAGATTAACCGTCTTTTGCAATTTATATTCAAGTTTTTCTTTTAAAATTCTTTTCTGTTCCGCATTGGGCTCAATTGCATATACAACACGGGCATTTATTATGTTTCTTTTTTCATCAAAAATTTCTTTAAAAGAAAAACAAATATCTTCTAAAATCTCAAGTCTTAAATTCTCATTCAGTAAAAATAAGAAATTTAAAATTTTAATATCTGTTTTATCTTTAAATATTTTTTCCAAAACATCCTTCTTATCTTCTTTTGAAATTGAAGGAGCATCTAAAAAGCTTTTCAATT
>CAQTPN010000050.1 GCA_948888345.1 uncultured bacterium
AGGCATATTATAGAAAACACAAGCAAAAATTTTTTCATTTTTAGATTGTATCATAATGCGCAAAAAAAGGATTTATTGTAAAATTACGCTATGGAAATTTTTTCTAGAAATGAATTATACTGGGGTAAAGAGTTTCAAGAATACTTAAAAAACCTTAAAATTGCGGTGTTCGGGCTTGGCGGTGTCGGAGGATTTGCGCTTGAAGCTCTGGCTAGAGCAGGTATCGGACACTTTTTGATTGTAGATTTTGATACTGTAAGCAAAACTAATATTAACAGACAGCTAATTGCCCTAAATTCAACCGTGGGAGAAAAGAAAACTGCGGTTTTTAAAAAAAGACTGCTGGATATTAATCCTTCAATTCAAATACAGATTTATGATGGTTTTTTTGCAGAAAACGTCCAGGATAGAGTGTTTTCGGGAGATTTTTCCATAAATTCAAAGGTGGATTTTATAGTTGATGCAATTGATACTGTTAAATCCAAAATTGAATTAATAAAATTTGCAAAACAAAACAATATTGAGATAGTTTCTTCATTGGGGGCGGGAAACAGAATGGATGCTTCTAAACTTTTTGTATCAGATATTTCTGAAATTAAAGAATACGGCGGATTCAAGGATGCTTTTGTAAAAAATGTGGTGCATAAATTAAAAAAATATGCAGAAATTGAAGAGGGGCTTACTGTTGTATCAAGCAGCGAAAAAGCCTATTCAGAGCGCAAAATCAAGACTATAGAACACATTTTAGAAGATGATGGAACAAGTGTAGAATTTACAAAATTTACTCCGGCCTCAACCCCCGTCGTTCCTGCAGTTGCAGGGTATCTTATGGCTAATCATATATTAAAAACTTGTTACAATAGATTTTTTAATAAAAAATGCTAAAACCCTTACAGGGAGCTGATTTTTTAAATAATACTTTTGTATTAATGCTTTCGGGCGATAAAAGCATGTTGAATATGGTTTAAGATAATAATGTGAGTCAACAAAACCACCTGCCACTTTATTCGGGGTTGCGATATAAAAAAATTTGGGCGGGATAAAAAGATTTTGATGGCTCACATTTTTTATTTAAAAATTTATTTACCTTTTTTACCCTTCAAGCTGACTTTTCATTGTCCAGATGCCGCAAGGGCAAACACCCGAGCAAATTCCGCAGCCAATACATTTTTTCTCATCAGAAATATAGGCAAATGCCGTTGTGCCGTCTGCATTTTTAAATTCTACCCGCTCAATAGCACCCCTCGGGCAGGATGTCAGGCACATTTTGCAATCTCTGCATCCGGCGCAGCTTAAACATCTGTCCTTTTCATCAAGTGCATCAAGTGCGCAGATTTCACTTTTTTTCAAAGTTTTATAATAAGCATCCTTTACTTCATCGGGCTTAATTTTTTTACCGCTTTTATAAGCTTTAAGCGGTTTTCCTGTTAAATATAAATCTACATTCAAAGCAACACCGCGCCCCTGCCCGATACCGTCGCAGAAAAGCCCCTGTCTTATGGAATCTCCCGCAAAGAATACGTTCTCAGCCTTGATACTCTGGTTATAATCATTTAAGAGCGGCTGTTTTCTTTCATTCAAAAGCTCATCATCCACAAAGCTCAAATCCGACCTGTCGCCTATTGCAATAATTACACTATCAGCTTTTAAAAGCGTACCGTTACTTAAATAAACTCCTTCAGGCGTTACTTTTTCAGTAAAACATGGATACATTATCTTTGCACCAAGAGCTTTTGCAGCCTCAATCTCTTTTTCAAAGGCGGCCGGTTTTTGAATATCGATGGCTGTGACATTTTTGGCACCAACTTTATAAGCTCCTAAAACCACATCCATAGCAGCATTTCCGGCACCTATTACAACAACATTATCCCCAACAGAGAATTTATTTCCTTTGTTGATTTCTTTTAGAAAATCAAGCCCCTTTATAATTCTTTCCTTACCTTCAACAGGCAGTACAAAAGGATTTTGTGCTCCAACGGCAACCACAACCGCATCATAATCATCTCTTAAACGCTCAAATTCATCCTTATCAATTGAATAAGATGTATTAATTTTGCCGTTTGCCGTTGTTATAGAGCTTTTTAAAATTTCAAGCTCGATGTTTAAAATATCCTGATTAAGCCTTTCAGCCGGAATTACCTGTCTTAACTTTCCACCGATTTCAACATCTTTTTCAAAAATTTCAACATTATAACCAAGATGCATTAAATTCCAAGCGGCAGAAAGCCCCGAAACACCCGCCCCTATTATTGCAACGGTTTTTCCTTTTGTAGGTTTAAATTCTCCAAGGTCAATATTTTCAAAAGATTTAACACCAAGCTCTGCCACCTTAATAGGTTCATCCACAGCTCTTCTTGAACAGGTCTGCATACAAAGATTAGGACAAACCTGCCCGCAGACAGACCCCGGAAACGGCGAATATTTATAGATAAGATTAAGTGCCTCTTGAATTTTGCCTTCCCTCAAAAGTGCAATTCTTTTTTGGGTTGGAATTGAAACAGGACAGTCAAATTCACAGGGCGGTGTTTTAAGATTATTATCCCATGATGGTATTCTAAGCCTGTTTTCACCTGTATTTATTAAATCAATGACCTCATTATCAGAACCGAAAAACTCAGAAAATATCCCGCCTTTAACCCATTTCTGCTTTCTAAATTCTGAAATACTTAATTCAGGTACAAATTTTTTCTTATCATAAGGTTTTGCAAGAATCTTACGCCAAGTGCTAAAATCAATTAAATCATCATATATTTCAGGCTTTTCAATTTCTTTTAAAAAGGTTTTCAAGCCTTTGGTTAAAAAGTCTTTATCGTCATCATTTAAAGGATATATATCAACATCAGAGGTTAATCCTTCAACATTTCCGCGAACATAAACTACACCCCCCACCATACCGCAGCAAGAGCGGTTCGATAAGACGGATTTTAAATTTTCACACTCATAGCCGCATATAACAGCTTTTCCGCCGCCCATAAATTCAAAAGAAAATGAGCCTGTATTTTTTAATACCCAAAATTCCGGCTCTTCAAATTTAGGGTCATGCTTCATTAAGGCACCGGAGCGGGTACCAACACGCCCTGCCACATAAATTTTTCCGCCCGCACAACAATGGGCCGTTGTATCGCCGCCATCTCCCAAAACTACAATTTCAGCACCGGAATTCAACCAGCCTACATCCGCAGGAGCAGAACCGTGAACCACAATTTTTGTGCCGGCCATCCCCATAGAACCCACTCTCTGCCCGGGGTTTGTAACGTGAAATACAAGCGGCGTTTTATCTCCTGCAGAATTTTTCACCCACAAAGGACCGCCGATATCATGCTGGCCTGAAGCTAAGATTGTAAATTCATTAAATCCTAAATTTATTTTTTCATATATAATATCTAAAAGTTCTCTTGTAGAAAGTCTTTTACCGTCTTGTAAACTGTCAATTATTGTTACATTCATAAATTTTAAACCTTATTTTTAGCAAACATGCTGTATACCAAGCCTTTCGGCTACATTTTTATCAACAGTAATTAAAGCATCAGAACGACCAACAGGAAGGGTAGAATTGCCGATAGGTGCCATTAATTTCTTTAGTTCCGTATGGGTTGCAAGGAAATAATTTACAATATTTTGCGCAACTTTATCTATATCAAGTCTTTTCATTAATATAGGATGTTGTGTTGTAAGCCCTGCAGGACAAAGGCCTGTATTGCAAGCATTACACTTGCCCCAGTCATTTCCAAGGCATCCTGCAATTTGAAGCATTAAGCGCCCTGTAAATACACCATTTGCGCCAAGGCATATCATCTTAAACGCATCAGCAGCAAGATTTCCGCTCATACCTAAGCCGCCTGCAGCCCAGAGAGGAATTTGCCCCTGTTTTCCTTGATGCACCGCAGCATTATAACAATCACGGAGACGGGATACAATGGGATGTCCCGTATGGTCCAGAGAGGTTTCATGCGCAGCACCCGTACCGCCTGCGATGCCATCTAAGAAAAAACCGCCTACTATATCATAAGGGTCACGAAGCAGGTTATTATATACTGAAACACTTGTAACGCTTGCTGCCACCTTAATTGCAACAGGCACTTTAAATTTAAATGCCGCATTCATTGAAAGAAACATCTTTTGAACGGATTCTTCAATAGAATAGAGACCCTGATGGTTTGGAGGAGAAAGCAGGTCAGATTTTGGAACGCCTCTTATTTCTTGAATATGCTTTTCAACTTTTTTAGAAAGTAAAAGCCCGCCGTCACCGGGTTTAGCTCCCTGTCCTATTTTAATTAAAATCCCCGCGGGGTCTTCTACCATTTCAGGCATTGAATTTATAATTCTATTCCATCCAAAATGACCGGATGCGATTTGTAAAATCATATATTTTAAATATTTTGATTTTAAAAGTTTTTCAGGAACTCCGCCTTCCCCTGTACACATACGGATTGGCAGATTATGAACCTCATTAAGATAAGCTACTGCTATACAAATTGCTTCCCACAGCCTTGGAGACAGTGCCCCTATTGACATATCTCCTATAATAATCGGATAAATCCAGCGGGTAGTAGGAATTTTCTTATCAATTTTTAAATTACCGGCCTCATCTACACTAAATGGCAGATTTTCAGGCGGGAGAACCCTTCCGAAAGGTGCTAAAAGTTCAAAAGTATGGCGCAGAGCATCCAAAGATGGGTCTGTCATCTGGGAAATTCTTCCGATTTTAATCTTATCAAGGGTTCTTCCTTCTGTATGAAGGTTTGTTCTGCCGCCTCTTTTTGGAGATTCGGCGTTTAGTGCTCTATACTTAACGTTTACCCTGTTTTTATCATTAAAAACAGGCTTTATTGCTTCATTAGGGCAAACTTTTGCACAAAGTTCACACCCTACACAGTTTTTAGAATTTGTTACAATCTGTTTTATAACAGGCACAATGGTTTCGGATACTTGAGGCGTCGGGCAGTCTCCGCAGGAAATTACTTTACGTCTTTTTTGAACATCTGCCTTAATTGCACCCATGGTACAGGCTGCAACACATTTCCCGCAAAGTGTGCATTTATCCTGATTATGTTCTATCTGCCATTTAAGGTCAGACTTTGAAATGCCGGTTATATCTACTGTTTCCATCTTTCAATCCTTAAATTATTATTAATTACAACGGTTTCTCTCTCGTTCGGATAAATATCTTCCGTTGTATCTCTATCGGGCAAAACTTCATTTATACCGCAGACTTCACTTGTAACAATAACCGTATCGTTATCCCGGCCTACAACCACAGGGCGGAGTTTTTTGCTATCACAGGTTACAAACATAGTACCGTCAGGGTTTACACCTATTATTGTATTTGGCCCGTTTATTTCAAGGTGTGCAAGGGAGGCCTTAATTCTGAGCAAAATTTCTCTGTCATCTCTTTTTAATATTTCTTCATATTCAAGCGGGGTAATTACATGTTTAAAATATTTAAGGGGCCATTTTAAAATTTTATTTACATAATGCAAGGTATATAAAAAGCACTGAGAATCAGATTCAAAGCCTATATAACCTTTAAATAAATTTTTCTGGAAAAGCTTATTTTTTTCATAAAAAGTATTTTCGCCGTTTGCAAGCACCGTATACCCTTGCAGAAAGAAGGGATGGGCCGCATAGCGAACAATATCATAGTTTGTATTCTGGCGGCATTGAACAGTTATGATTTTTGATACAAAATCGTTATTCGGTGTATTTAAATTAAAATAAGTGCCAATATCTTTAGGGTCGCCGATTTCCTTGAGCATAAGAGTATCCGGCCAAAATGAATATACATAACCGTTATCGCCATCCTCAAGAGCTTCGCGAAGCTTCAGCCTTGTATCCAGTAAAAGTTCCTCTTTTTCCTCTTGGGTAGCATATTTATACATTTTCGGGTAATTAAAAACTTCAAAAACGTAATTCGGCATAGGGCAGATATTTAAATTTTTTGCAGTTTTATTAATATCGGGAGTCCATTGCATAAGCCTTACAAAACCGGCCTGATGCAGAATATCCTCAGCTATTCTTATGCCCATATCGGTACATGCCATTGATAAAACCGGTAAATCTTTATAAGGTTCAAAAATACCGCCCAAATCCTGCATTACAAAGGCAAAACCGGAATTATCATGTCCTTTTTGCTGGGAGCGCATCAATTCAAGGGTCTTTGCAGGATGAAAATACTTATTAGATTTAATTGCCCCGATGCGGCACATAATTAGTTCCCTCTCAAAATTTAAGCTGTGTGCATTAATAAATTTAGCATAAAAATTATTTGTAGTAAAATTGATTTATGAAATTTTTAGTTTATTTATTATTAATTACAACACTTTTGACAAATACCCTTCAAACCCTTGGAGCACAAGAGGCTAAGGATGTTATAAGAGTTGGTCTTTCTAATTCTTCATTTTCAACTTTTGAATTTGATGATATTACGATTATTTCAACGGATACAAGCTCTGTCCTTGATATGGCAAGCGGGGCGCAGGTTAAAGATGTACCGAAAAACATTGAAATCCGCACTTTAATGAGAAATAACGAATTTTTTGTTACCGCAAACGGAAAGGAACTTATCAAAAACGTTAAAGGGCCTGTTGTTATTGTATCTAAGGGAAAGCTTGGGGTAAAAAACCTGAACAGAAAAGGAAATCCGGCGTTTTACCGGGGTATGATAGAGCTGAAAGCTGCATATCCGTCAGGAAAAAACAAGTTCAATCTAATAAATGTACTGGATTTGCAAACCTATCTAAAAGGAGTTGTACCTAATGAAATGCCGGTATCATTCGGCCTAAATGCCCTGAAAGCACAGGCTGTAGCTGCCAGAAATTATGCAAACCGTCCGCAGAATGTATATAAAAATTATGATATTTGCGATTCAACCGCATGTCAGGTTTATTATGGTGCAAATAGCGAAAACCCGCTCTCTGACAGAGCAGTAGAAGAAACACAGGGTATTTTTGCATTATATAACAAAGAACCGATTTTAGCACTTTATTCTTCAACCGGCGGAGGCATTACAGAAAATTATGAGGCTGTATATGGTGCAGGAAGCGGATTTTACAATTCAAGACCTTATTTAAAATCCGTGAAAGACAATAATAGCTTGAAAAATCCAAAAACAGAAGAAGAATTAAAAGAATTTTATTCAAATAATGTACCGTCTTTTGATGTAAAATCTCCAAAACACAGATGGAGAGTAGATTTTGACAGATTTGAACTTGAAGACACCTTAACAAAAACCCTGAAAGAACAATCCTTAAAAAGCCTCGTATATCCGGCATTTGGGGAAAATGATGAAGTTTGGGGAATAGAAGATATTAAAGTTACAAAAAGGGGTGAATCAGGAAAAGCGGTTGAGGTTGAAATCCGTTCTATGGCAGGAAATTGGCGGGTCAAAAGAGAGCTTGGCATAAGGCGGACCTTTAAAAAGGGGAAATCAATTTTATGGTCAGGAAATTTTGTAGTTGAAAAAACAATGCCCGCTTTGGAGCCTGAAATTTTAAAGGAAGAAAATTCGGATAAAAACGTTGAAAATAGCAGCAAAACAGAAGCAGCCGAAGATAAAAAAGCGGAAGAAAAAGAAAATACCGTGATTTTCACATTCTTAAAACCTGAAAAAAAGGTTAAAGAAGAGGCTATGATTGAAGCATTCAAAGCAGGTGAGCCTAAAAGAGTTTATAAAAACGGGCTTGATATGCCGCTGCCATTGAGTTTCAGCTTTATCGGTGCCGGATTTGGCCATGGCGTAGGGATGAGCCAGTATGGAGCAGGGTATTTAGCCGGCAATGGTGTAGGTTTTGACGAAATTTTAAAACATTACTACACCGGAATTATGCTTGGCACAATGCCTAAGAAGGTATCATACAATAATTATAATCAAAATTATGTACAAAACCTGTATATTAACAATACAGAAACAGGCACAGCGGGGACTTTACCAAATTCAATAAGCCAGAACCCGCTTAGAGAAGAGATAATGGCTTTATATGATGCCTCAAAAACAAAATCAAAGTATATTTTGAATATTGATAATGAGAAAAAGCCTTCCAATATTGAATTTTACGTAAATAAAACCCGTTTTAATCCTTCTACAAAGGGTTTTTACGGTAAAATTATAACCATGGATATTACAAAATATTTAGAAAACGGAAAAAAT
>CAQTPN010000051.1 GCA_948888345.1 uncultured bacterium
TAAAACAATATGAGGGTCACATAAAGTGGAAAAGTTCAGACTAGATAACTACGACAGAAAAACAACAGACTACAGCAGATACTCTTCTCAGGCCAATATTAAAGTTATTGGTGTTGGCGGAGGCGGAGGAAACGCTGTTAATCGAATGATAAAAGCAGGCTTAGGCGGTGTTGAATTCTGGGCAATGAATACTGATGCTCAAGTTCTTGAAATGTCATCCGCTCCAAAGAAAATACAATTAGGTGCTAAATTAACAAGCGGTCTTGGTGCCGGTGGCGACCCTTCAGTTGGCGAAAAGGCGGCAGAAGAATCAAGGGAAGATTTATTAGTTGCTCTTGATGGTTCAGATATGGTATTTGTTACAGCCGGTATGGGCGGCGGAACGGGAACGGGTGCTGCTCCTGTTGTTGCAAAAATTGCTAAAGAACTGGGTGCCCTTACAATTGGCGTTGTTACAAAGCCGTTTGGTTTTGAAGGTAAAAAACGTATGAACCAGGCTGTTGCCGGTTTAGAAAAATTAAAAGAAAATGTTGATGCTCTTATTGTAATTCCTAACGATAAATTAATTGAAGTAGTTGAAAGAAGAACAACAATGAGGGAAGCATTCCTTGTTGTTGATGAAGTTCTGCTGCGTGGTGTTCAGGGTATTTCCGATATTATTGTAATACCCGGATTAATCAACGTTGACTTTGCCGATGTTCGTGCCGTTATGCAGGCTTCAGGCTCAGCATTGATGGGTATCGGTAAAGCTTCAGGCGAAGGCAGGGCAATGGAAGCTGCAAAACTTGCCATCAATTCAAAACTTCTTGAAACATCAATTAACGGTGCAACCGGTATTATTATGAATGTTTCAGGCGGTCCCGATATGACTCTTCATGAAGTTAATGAAGCTGCAAGCGTTATCCATGATGCGGTTGCAGATAATGCGGAAGTTATCTTTGGTTCTGTTATTGATGACAGAATTCAGGGAGAAATTCAAATTACCGTTATTGCAACAGGTTTCCAATTGAAGGATAACAGTGCTCCGCAGGCACAAGAGAGAAAATTAAGTGCGGCTGATATCTTTGGCGGCGGTTTATCATTCTCTGATTTAGGAAATAAACCTTCTCAAACGCCTGCTGCTCCAAATCAGCCGATGTTTGAGCCGACAAGACCGTCTCATGAGCCAACCGGCGGCGGTTTATTGGATATTCCTGAATTTTTAAATCCAAAAAGATAAAAGGAAATTTATATAATATAAAAAAGACGGGCTTTAATATCCGTCTTTTTGTGTTATAATGCTTAAAAATTCTTAAAAATCTGCGCAAATTTTTATATTTACAAGCATTATACAGATATCATTAATTAATGGGAGATATTTTATGAACATTTCAGGAATAAAAGCTTATTCATTTAATAATAAGGCGCAAAATTTCAGGGGAAACACTGAAAATAATAACGAACAAAGATATGATAACCCTGTAAATGTTAAGACCGAAAGAAATCTTGCTATTTTATCATCGGTCGGTACCTCTGCTGTTGCAGGTGCAATCGGTGCAGGTGTTACATCCGTTTTAAAAGGCTCAAGCCCGCTTAAAAAAGTTCCTCTTATTGCAGGTGCTGTTGTAGGTCTTGCATCTCTTGCTTTAACTCTCCCGTCTAAGCTTTATCATACAAAGGTAAATGCTACCGTAAATAAAAAAGAGATGGATGTATATACCGTTGATAAAGAATTGAAAAAAGATTTAGCAAAAGAAGTACATACTGAAATTCAAAATGAAAACACATCTTTAGATGACAAACTGCGCTACAATATGCAATGGCAGATGGGAAATAAGGCTCAGGCTTCAACTGTAGGGCTTACAAGTTTTTAAAAAATGAGAATTAATCCATTAACAAATTTTAATAATGTAAAATATGTTAATTTTACAAATAATAAACTGCCCGTGCAAGCTTCAAAAAAAGAAAATGAGGGCGGAATTTTGCATGATAAAGAAAACCCTATAAGCAAGCCCTTAGAACAGCTGGATGTTGTAAAAGCATCATTAATTGCGGGTTTAGGCTTCGGGGCGAAAGCACTCTATTATTTGTTTGATGACACAAGTTTGTTTGAAACTACCTTTGATGCCGGACAAAAATTGGCTGAAAAAAATTATAAAAATGTAAAAAGCAGCGGAAAAAGGTTTGCACTGGGTTTAGCCTCTTCTGCAGCTATAATAGTCGGTACAATTGGTGTTTTAGCGGGTCTTTATGCTGCTTTTAATGCTCCAAAATCAATGTATCAAGGAAAAGTGAATGCTCATAAAAAAGCTGAAGAGATGGATGTTTATCTTGCTTCAAACAGAATTGAACAGGATTTATACAAACAGGTGGATAATGCCGCAAAAGAGGCTAAAACTCAAGAAGAGCTTGAAAAAGCAAGAGGGCAGTATACAATGCTTAAAATGGCAAAAAATGAAACTCCGTCTTTTATAACCAACAAATAAATCCTCCCGATAATCCTTGTACGGGGTGAAAAGAAGGTATAAAATACCTTTATGATTTTAGATTTAGTGAGCAAATATTTATCTTATCTTGAAATTGAACGCGGTTTAAGTGTAAATACAATAGCTGCTTATAAAAACGACCTTTTTTTATTTTTTGAATATTTTAACAAAATTAATGATATTGAAGAAATTAAAAGAGGGCATTTGAGTGAATATATCAAGCATTTGGGGCAAAATCATACTAATCCTTCAAGCATAACAAGGAAAATTGCCTCCATTAAAGGCTTTTTCAGGTATCTTTGCTCTGTTTGCGGTTCAAAATCAAATCCTGCATTGAGTATTGTAACCCCAAAAGTATCAAAAAAACTTCCAAAAGTTATTAATATGGATGAGATTGAAAAAATGTTCAAAGAAAAAATGGATTTAAGAGAGCAGGCAGTCTTTGAAATGCTCTATGCTACAGGGCTTCGGGTATCCGAGCTTGTGGAATTGGAGATAAAAAATATTGATTTTAAAAATAATTCAATAAAAACAATGGGAAAGGGTGCAAAAGAGCGGATTATTCCTTTTGGAATTAAGGCGAAAACTGCACTGAATGCTTATTTTAAGGAAAGGGACGTAACCCTTAAGGTATCAACCTCAAGAAAAAAGGCTCCAACTAAAGCATTTTTAAACGACTTTGGCGAAAAAATTACCCGCCAGTGGGTATATACCTTTATTCGAGGCCTTGGCGAGGTTATAAATAAAACAATTTCCCCGCACACTATCCGCCACACTTTTGCAACTCACCTTCTTGAAAATGGTGCGGATTTAAGGGTTGTGCAGGAATTATTAGGCCATGAAAACGTTGTCACCACGCAAATTTACACTCATATAAGCAAAAAACACCTGAAAGAAGTTTATTTTGCCATTAACGGTTAAGAAAATATTAAAAAATAAAGAAAAATTTATGGATATTCTTCTGATTGGAGATGAGGAAGAGACTATGGTTTTAAAGTATCTTGAGGCCTGCAGTCTTTATGCTCTTTATGATTTTAGAGTAGTAAAATCAGTTTGTGCGGTTTTGCCGGTTGATAAAAATACGGTTGAAATTAAAAACCTTGCCACATTCCCTGAGTTTCAAAATCAAGGCTGTGCAACGTTTTTGCTTAATTTTCTTTTTAATAAATATAAAAATAGATTTCATTACATTATTTTGGGCACGGGCGAAAATGAAAAAACTTTAAATTTTTACAAAAAATTTGATTTTAAAGAATTTTCCCGTATTGAAAATTTCTTTTTGGAAAATTATCCTCATCCAATATTTGAGAATGGAGTTCAGCTAAAGGATATGATTTATTTGAAAAAGGAATTATAATTTTTTATGATGCTGTAAAATTCGAAGCCCAAAAGGCCGGCAATATCGGGAAAAATAATGACACTGCGCGTTTAGGGCAGAAGCTGCAAGGGTTTTAGCGTGTTTTGCATATTGTTTTTAAAATAACGAAGTTGAAAACCCCTATAAATTAAGCGTTAGAGCGATTATTGCATGTTTATATGCAATAAATGCCCTGTTTTTAGTTTTACAGGGCATTTATTTTTGAAATGTAAAAAATATCTTCTCTAAAATCATTATGTACCAGGGGTTTTAGCTATATACATAATGTTGAAACCCCTATATTCCTAGGCTTTCGGGCGCATTGTAGGAAATGCTATAACATCTCTGATTGATGGAGAATCTGTTAAAAGCATAACAATTCTATCAATCCCGATTCCCATCCCGCCGGCCGGAGGCATACCCACCTCAAGAGCTTCAATAAAATCTTCATCAATGGGCATAGCTTCATCATCTCCTGCAGCCCTTGCTTTTGCCTGCGCTTCAAATCTGTTTCTCTGGTCAATCGGGTCAGTTAATTCTGAAAATGCGTTCGAAACTTCCCAGCCGTTTATTCTTGTTTCAAATCTTTCAGTTAATCTTGGATTATCTCTGTGTACCTTGGCTAAAGGTGAAATATCCCTCGGATAGTCTAAGATATGCACAGGCTGAATTAATTTCGGTTCAACCTTTTCTTCAAATATCTTATCCAAAATTTTACCCCAGGTATCTGATTCTTCAACTTCAATACCCATTTTTTCAGCTTCTGCGCCTGCTTCTTCAACAGTTAAAAGCTCGTTAAAATCAATTCCTGTATATTCTTTAATAGCACCTAGCATTGTTTTTCTATCCCATGGAGGGGTTAAATCAAGCTCCTTGCCTTGATATGTAATTTTAGTTGTGCCTAAAACATCCATTGCAACTGATGAAATCATATTTTCCATCAATACCATCATGTCATTATAATCGGCATAGGCCTGATATAGCTCCATCATTGTAAATTCAGGATTATGGCGGATATCAATACCTTCATTTCTAAAGTTGCGGTTAAGTTCAAATATTTTTTCATTTAAACCGCCTACCAGAAGTCTTTTTAAGTGCAATTCAGGAGCAATTCTTAAAAACATCGGCATAGAAAGTGCATTGTGGAAGGTTTCGAAAGGTCTTGCAGATGCGCCTCCTGCTTGGGTTTGAAGCATCGGGGTTTCAACTTCCAAAAAACCTTCTTTAATTAAATACTCTCTGATTTTTTGAATTATAAGGCTTCTTTTTTTGAATGTATCGCGCACTTCTTGATTTACAACTAAATCAAGATATCTTTTTCTGTATCTTGTATCTACGTCTACAAGCCCGTGAAATTTTTCAGGAAGCGGACGGAGAGCTTTTGATAACAATTTTAAATCCAAAGATTTAATACTCAGTTCTCCTCTCGGGGTTCTTCTTATAGTGCCTGAAAATCCAACAATATCGCCTACATCAATTAATTTTAAAATTGCAAGTTTATCTTCAGATAAATTATCTTTATGAGAAAAAATTTGAATTTTTCCTGATGAATCCATAAGGTCTATAAACATTCCACTGTTTCTCATTGCCATAACACGGCCCGCAACGGAATAATTATCTTCCGTTTCCTGACCTGCTTCAAGACCTTCATATCTTTTTTGTAATTCATTAGCGGATATATTTCTATCATAAGAATAAGGATACGGATTTATTCCTTTATCAATTAAATCGGTAAGTTTTTGAATTCTTCCCTCTCTAATTGCATCAAGTGTATTATTTGTTGATTCCATTTTTCACTCCTAAAAATCATTTATATAAAAAATTATAATTGAAACAAAACAGTATGGCAAACTAGATTATTGCGGGTTCACAGGCTTTATATATTTCTTTTTGCTTTTTTCTGCTATAAGATTTATACAAAAAAACGGGCGCGAAGGTTACAAAACGCGCCCTTTTGAAAAGTTGTTCATCTAAAATTATTCGCCGGTCTGGTCCCACCAGAGAAAAAGGTATCCAGCCCGGCCTATGGAGCCTGCACCTTGTTTTTGGGCCTGCTCTCTTGACCAGCCCCCTCCTCCGCCTCCGGCGGCTGCTTTCCCCCAGTCTCCTGCAAGCAGGTTTGTATAAATCGGGGCGGCATATTCTGATAATGAGGCATTTATATTAGTATTAATACAGCCGTTTTGCTCGTCATTTTTCAGTCCTCCGCATCCGCCAATTGCACCGGTGGCTGAATTTCCGCCTGACCCGCCCATGTTTTTGTTTCCGTTCAATTTAAATTTCAATTTATCTTTCTGTTCATCGTTTAAATTTTCATTATCTGCACCTTCTCCGTAGGTAACAACTGCAAGCGTGCCAAGCTCCTTTATATTTTTATTAATTTTGCCGATATTTCCTGCCGAGCCGCCTACAGCAAAAGGGTTTTCAAGAGATGAACCTGATATACCTGATTTTCCGCCCCCTCCTCCGTATACAATGTATTCTTGAGCTTTTTTACCGCATTGGATAGATGTAAGTCCGCCATCTTTACCGTTTGTGCCTGAACCGTAAGCTCCTCCTGAGCCTACTCTTATAGTGCATTCTGTATCTGCACTTAACGGCAGATTGCTGATTTGTACCATGGTGCCCCCTGCACCTCCGCCTCCGCCTGCACCTTCGAATTCATTTTGATATGTAATTTTTATGTATCCGCCCGCGCCATCTCCGCCTATGCCTGCTTGAATACTGTTTGATGATACATATTTAGCTGTTGCACCTCCTCCGCCTGCACCGTATGAGGTTTTTGAGGCATTAATACCGTTAACAACAGTGCCGGCACTGCCCCCTGCACCTCCGCCGTTTGATGTGAAAGGAGAATTTGCACCCGCTCCGCCTGCTGCTATGCTGCTTCCGCCGGTATTTCCCGCCGCGGTACCGTTTGCACTAACCGAACAACTTCTATCCTTCCAATTTCCGCTTATATATTCTCTGCAATACGTGTAGGCTGCCACTGCCCCTCCTGCTGCACCGTTAGAGCTTGCATTTGCAGCATTTCCGCCCTTTCCTCCATAAGCACAAAGCGCGTATACTGTATCGCCATAGGTTCCTGAAACAGGTTTTTTTTGAACATAAATACAGGAACGGTAGCCGTCATCACCATTTTGACCTTTTTCCCCGGCTGATGATGCGCCTTCACCGCCTTTTCCTCCTCTTCCTGCTCTTAAAACCAACTGGCCATCGTATCCTGCAGTTTTGATGTAATTAGAAATATCGATATTTGAAATCATGCTGCCGGAGGTGCCGCCTGAGGCTGAAAATGTGGTTGGAATTTTATCCAGAACGCAGCGGGCAGAAAGGGCAAAAGCTCCTGTTCTTACGGCTTTATTCCACTGGCTGTGATGTATATACCAATCAACATAATTATTACTTACAGATGTTGAGCTCCACAGGTGGTCCGGAGCATGGTATGCGTTTTCTTCAAGCTGCACCCCAAGTGCAGCATCATCAAAGCATTTGGGTAAAATAGTGTTTTCATATGCATCACAAAGGGCAAATTTTTTCCAGTCAGCAGCGGTATTCCATTTTGAAAGTTCATCAGATGAAGGTAACCGCCAGTTATACCCTGTTTTATATTTAAGATATTCACAGGCACTTGTTGAGCCATCATGGTTACAGACAATTCTTTTACAACCGCCGTAATAATAATCCATCTGGTTTCTGTCATTATTGCAGGGATGTTCATAATCTGTCCAGCATCTGCCGTTTTTTGTATTTGCGGGAGCAATGCCGTAATCTGCATTTGATGTGATATTGTGTATCTGGTTGAATTTTGTGACACAGAGAGTATTTTTTGCATCAAATACAGCAAAATCATTCGCTGTATTTCCGACAGTATCTGCTCTTCCTGTTCCAAAATTTTTACATCCCGTGTCAGACGGTGCGGAATTACCTGCTGCGCCTCCGCCGCCTCCGCCGCCCGCGCCTACTATGGTTTCAATTTTTATGTTTGTCATATATTCTGTTATCGGTATAATTTGTTCATCATATTCTGCAGAGCTTGTTTTAACGCCATTTGTACTTTTTATCAGAGGGATAACATCTGAAATGATTGAGGAAGTTGCACCGGCACCCCCTCCGCCGCCTGATACCATGGTTAAATTCAGGGCATATACACCTTTTGGGATTTTAAAATCAGTAAATTCGCAGGTGTTTTCAACTTCATCTGATTTTGTACAGTCGTTTGAATATGTATAAAGCCTCCACCCTTTAGTTTGAGAGTTGCCTAGAGCGGTGATAAACATATTTTCGTTCATCTTCTTTGTTATTACAGGGGCAAGGGCAGCC
>CAQTPN010000052.1 GCA_948888345.1 uncultured bacterium
TAACACAGCTTGAATCCATTATTTTATCAATAATTTTAAGCCTGTTTGATTTTAAGGTTGAACCGGTTGAAGTTATATCAACAACAACATCAGACAGCCCCAAATTCGGGGTAATTTCAACAGCCCCTGATACTTCAATAATCTTTGCAGTTTTACCTTTAGATTTAAAATAATCTTTTGCAATATTTGGAAATGAGGTTGCAACGTTTATATATTCGGGTAAATCCTCGGTTTTTTCGTATTTATCAGTGTCTTTCACCGCAACTACCATATCACAGTAGCCAAAATCAAAACGCTTAATTACATCAAGGTCAACTTTATCCTCAACAACAACATCAAGGCCCGTAAAGCCTATATCGGCGACTTTTGCATCTAAAAACCTCGGAATATCCTGAGTGCGCACAAAAATTATCTGGCATTTGCCATCCTGCGCCATAATTTGCAAAGCCCTTTCATCTTTTGATTCAAAAGAAAGCCCTGCTGCATTTAAAAGCTCGTAAATTTTTGTTGAAAGCCTGCCCTTATTGGGTATTCCTATTTTTAAAATATTTTCCATAAGTAAAGAATATCACATCAAAAAGTGAAATCAATCAAGGGATTTCAATTAATTATTCGATAAATCACAAAGGAAATAATAATCAAAAGCGGAGGCCGCCGTGTCTTTCGTTAATATTATATCTTTACCGGAATCATGAGGGTCTGTTATAACTACTTTATCCCCGTTTACTTCTTTTATTGCATAACCATGTTTACCATCTAAATTAATGGTTTTTCCATTTATATCGGATACTTCCCTTATTCCTTCTTTTTTAATTTCAGCAGTAAATGCAATATTACTGTTGTTATTTGCCTCAAATTCTTCCATTGCAGTGCTTGCTTTTATACTTGTATAAAATTCTTTAAATCCTTCATCATCAGTTTTTTCAATTCCATCATCAATTCTTGCATCGTTGTGATACATTTTAGAATCTTTGTCAGTAATTATTTCAAATGCCATGCTTGTAGTGCCGCCTGTAATTGAATCAGAGGCTTGATTATAACCTGCAGAAGACAAATGGACATTACCGTTCTCAATATCTTCAAAAGCCTTTTCCATAGCCAATTCAAATATAATCATATCATTATCACCGCTTGAATATTTGCCGGACAATCTTGCTGTTTCAAGCTCATCATCGGTTATAGTATAATCATTTGCACCCTTAAAATGCACAATTGTACAATCATCCTTATATTCAAGCGAATCTTTAATGATTTCTCTGCCTTCTTGCGTATAACTTAAAGAATTTACTGTGGATAAAAGCCAGCAATCACCCGTTGAAGGACTTTGTTTTGTATTTTCTATTTCACCGTTTTTTGTATCATTGTAGAATTTTTTTGAACCTTCAAGAACTATTGCATAATATTCATCCCCGTTATCATCGCAAAATGTACCGCATACTTCACCAAAGTCCACATCTATGCTTTGTGCTCCTGTGGATTTGATTGTTATTACTATTTCACCGTTTTTATTATAATATATGTCATCTGCAAACATGCCGTATTTTTGCATAACGATTTCAGGAATTTCTTTATCGCAATTATCGTCTTTTGCTATATTATTATCAATTTCTTTTTCAGCATCATCGGCTTTGGAATTATCCGTATTTATATTATCTGCATCTTCTTCCATATCAGCTTCCGTATCAGCCTCAATACTCTCGCTTTCTTTAGAAGCTTCCTTTTTACCGAATAATCCCGCAAAGAAGTTTTTAATTGCATTACCTGCCTTTAAAAAGAAATCTCCAATTTTTGCAAAAAAGCCTTTTTCTTCTTCTTTTGCATCATCAGTTTCAGCAATATTTGTTTCGGTTGCTTCTTTGCCGCAAGAGGTAAATATGCTTTCATCATCAGCATCTTTAGAAGATGCAGCCCTTATATTTTCTGTATTATACAAATAATTTCCGGCGGTTTCATTAATCCCATCAACGCATGTCATTATATTTTTTCTCTCTTTAATATCGGTATATAAATATAAAAAATACAGACATCAAATAATTGATAAGAGATGATAAATTATGTAAAATTATTAATTAAAAAGCGATAATTATCTTCTATCCGCCTTTGATTCTTGAATTTCAAGCAGATTTTCAACCACATTCATCTGGTTTTTTAATTTCAGAAATTCAATTCTTAAATCATCACCCTCAGATGATGTTTTTGCCATTTCTTTTTCCTTTTTGATATCGGCAGATATCTCACTTATCGCATTAACAACCACACCTACAATTACATTCATCACAATAAAAGATGAAACGAGAATAAATGATACAAAATATATCCAGGCATAAGGAAAATGTGAAATTACAGGTCGCGCTATACCCATAGACCAGCTTTCAAGAGTCATTACCTGAAAAAGAGTATACATTGATTTTCCAAGGGTGCCGAACCAATCAGGAAAATCAGCACTAAAGAGAGTTGTACCCATAATTGCAAAAATATAGAATATGATTAACAAAAGCCCTGATGCCCAGCCGACATTCGGAATTGAATCAATTATTGCCTGAACAATAACTCTTAATCTTTCAAGATGAGAAACAAGCCTCAAGGCTCTGAGTGCTCTTAAAATTCTAAATACACGGAATGATGAAAAAGTGCCGCCCGCAGGCACAAGAGAGATTAAAACAATTATAAAATCAAAGTTGTTCCAGCCGCTTTTGAAAAATTTCCTGCCGTAAGCAAAAAGTTTTAATATGATTTCAACCGTAAAAATACCGATACAAATATTTGAAATTAAATTTAAACTGCTATTGAAGCGATTAGTTATTTCAGGATAAGTCATAACCCCGAGAAGAACGGCATTCAGAATAATTACCGCCAGAATAAAGTTTTGGAACAGTGAATTTTCAACAAATTTTTTAAAACAGTTTTTTAATCTTTTTTTATTAAATTCATTTGAGAGCATTGATAAAAATCCTAATAAAAATATTCCAGCATAGAATATTACAAAAGAAAAAGACTAAAATCAATATTAAAAAATCTTTACAATAAGCAGATGAAAAAGCAATTTTTATATTTAGGAAACTTCAAAAAATATATAAAAAGGTTAAAAATAAAATGCAGATAAATTTTCTAAACAACTTTAATGTACCAAAAATTAATAACATCAGGGCTTTTAATATACAAAAAGCCTTTGCAAATGCTGTTAATTTTACAGGATATGATACCTTTGAAAAGAGCAATGCAGATGAAAACAGCGGCATTGAAGAAGTTCAAAGCACTAAAGGTGCCGAAAATATTTCTTCAAACAAATGGAGCGAAAGCAGACTTGAGGCCTTATATAATAAAACCTTTGAAGAAGTTACGGCTCAAAACCCTATCTGCGAAGAATTAAATATTCAAATGCCAAAATTTAAAATGGCGGATTATAATCCGTCAGGAAATATGAAAGAATTCGCAGGATACAATTTCCCGTCAAATGAAATGATTATTACACAAGGAGCAAAAGGGGATTTATTTTTATGTATTGCAACAAAAAGAGATACAGGAGCCAAAGTTTCTCTCGGGATATGCGATAAAGAAATAATGAAGGAAAATGCTAAAATTTCAGATGATTACGGCTTTGATATGGAAGCTGTAAAACTTACGGATAAAGAAAAAGAAGCACATCTAAAAACCGCATTTGCCCATGAATTAAGACACAGTATTCAAATGCATCTTATAGCTTCAACAAAAGACTGCTCAAGACCGTTTAAAAAAACGATTGCAAGAATGGCGCAGGAGAAATGGGCAGAATACAATGAAATCAACAGGATGTTTGAAGAAATAAATAATGATGCTGAAAATCTCGGGCTTGAAAAAATGACCGTTGAACCGCCTGAAACTGAATATTCAGACAATTTTGTACCCAAAAAGATTATAAATGATGATGTAAAATTAAAATTTTCTCTATCTCCCAAAGATACAAGATATCTTTCAACAAGAGAGCATCTTTTGAACGGATTTTTATTACAGATGTCCAAAAAGGATGACAGGGAAGCATATAAAGCATCTCCGCTTGAGATGGATGCTAATAATTATGCGTATCAATATTTCTGCACGCAAGTAAAGAAAGACCCCGAATATGCAGAAATCAGGCCTGTTATTTCTGAAGAAATTCAAAATTTTTGTTTTGAGCGCGCAAAGAGCGGAATAAATTCAATGAATCAATTCGGCTTCCCTGACTTGATAAGAAAATAATCATTTACGAATAAAGCCAGCTTGCCTCTGTTTCCCTTCTTGATACAAGCCCGGGAAGAACCTGCCCGCCGCCATGGACATATTCTTTCAACTTACTTGCAGCAGCATCAATATTTCCGCTTTTTAACATTCCTAAAATACCGGAACTTTGAAGAGCCCCGCTGCCACAATTGTAGGCAAAGCTTGTCAGTGCATCAAACTGCCCCTGCGACAATTTAACGCCGGCACTTTGAGCCATTGAAGATACATCGTTTTCAAATGATGCCAAATCCTGTCTTAAATATTGTTCTGCTTGAGCTTCAGATATTGATTGGCCGGCTGTAACACCGCTTGTGTGCCCGTATCCTATTGTCCAAACACCTGCAGGGCATCTGTATGCCTCTGTTCTAAGGCCTTCCCACCCTTTAAGCGCACTTATCATGTTGTCACTCGATTTTCCTGTAGATGCACCTTTTGGAGCGGTTGATGATGTATTGGAAACACCGGTTAAACCTGTGGAATTTGAAGAAGAGGTTTGTGATGCGGCAAGGCTTCTGTTTAGCTCAGCTTCTTTGGTATTTTGAACGCGCGAAGCAGCGTTATAATCTCTGCTTGCAGTAGCATAATTGCTTGAAGCGTCCGCTTTCATCTTATTGTTAGCCTGAATTATTGTTAATGTTTCTTGAATTTGAGAACTCAAAGACATAATTTCCCGCCTCATGCCGGTCATTTGGCTTTTAATTCTTTGTTTATCCTGAGGGGTTTCAGCCTCACTCAATTGCTTTTGAAGCTGTTCCAACTGTTTTTTAAGCTGTTCGGACTGCTGTTTATACATATTTTTAATTTCTTCATTGGCATCAATTATCATCTGAAGATTGTCCATTTCAGCTTCAAGAGCCATAAGCTCCTGTTCAAGCCCTAAGGCAGCCTCTGTAACTTCTTCAAGGCTCATATCCTCAAAATTTGCAGTCTGGTAGGTATTCTCATCCGTTTTATCAAGCGCACCGGTTTTATCGGATGAATCGGCTTCATTATTATTCTGCACCTTAATATCAAACTCATTTGGCGAATTTACATTGCTTACTGCTGTTATATTCGGGATATTTTGAGCCATAATCTTTCCTTCCTTGATAAAATTTTATATATTTATATAACGGCATTATGTGAAAGTTTATTTAGATATTGAAACAAAAGTTTACAAAATAGGGGTTCACTTCTAAAATATTAACTTTTGTCATAAAATGTAAAATGTACACATTTTTTAAGAGATAGGATTTTAAACGTTATGACAGAAGAGAAGAAGGAATTTAAAGATACGCTTAATTTACCAAAAACAACACTTGCAATGAGGGCAAATGCTCCTGTACGCGAGGTTGAAATTCAAAAATTCTGGGAAGAAAACAGGATTTATGAAAAAAATCTTCAAAAAAAAGATAGGTCAAATTCCTTTATTCTTCATGACGGCCCTCCGTACCTCAGTTCCGATAAAATCCACGTTGGAACGGCACTAAATAAAATTTTAAAAGATATAATCTTAAAATATAAATCTCAAAACGGATATTATACTCCGTATGTGCCGGGGTATGATGCTCACGGGCTTCCGATTGAAAACGCCGTTGTAAAAAATCTTAAAGGCGGCAGACACTCTATTACAGAGGGTGAATTAAGACAAAAGTGCAGAGAATATGCAAATAATGCGCTAAAAGGACAGGAGGCCGCATTTAAACGCCTCGGCGTTCTTGGAGACTGGGAAAATCCTTATCTTACAATTGCACCTGAGTATGAAGCCGAGCAAATCAGAGTATTTGGTGAAATGTACAAAAAAGGCTACATTGAAAAAGGACTAAAACCTGTTTACTGGTGTGCAGACTGTGAAACAGCACTTGCTGAAGCTGAAGTTGAATATGCCGATATAAGTTCTGATTCAATTTATGTAAAATTTGAAGTTCAAGAAGCGCAAAAACTTTATAATAAGGCAGGAATAAAATCAGATAATAAATTATATTCAATTATATGGACCACAACCCCCTGGACAATCCCTTCAAATAACGGTATTTGTTTAAACGCGCGGTATGACTATTCAATTTTTGAATACAATGGTGCAAATTATTTTGTTGCAAGCGATTTACTTGACAGCTTTACAAAAGATGTTGAATGGGAAAATGTTAAAATTCTGGGCACTTTAAAAGGAGCTGAATTTGAATATTTTAAAGCAAAACACCCTTTGTATAATAAAGAAAGCTTATTAATACTTGGCGACCATGTTACACTTGATGCCGGTACAGGCTCTGTTCATACAGCACCGGGACATGGTTTAGAGGACTGGGAAGCAGGTCAAAAATACGGTTTAGAAACATTTTCTCCATTTGATGCTAAAGGATGCTGGACAAATGAAGTGTCCGATTTAGAAGGTGTTCCTTATTATAAGGGAAATAAAATTGTAATTGAAAGATTAACAGAATGCGGTGCTTTAATTAAATCACAGGAAATTATGCACTCATACCCGCACTGCTGGAGATGCAAGCATCCTGTAATGTACCGCTCAACCCCTCAATGGTTTGTAAAGGTTGATAAATTCAGAGATAAGGCACTTGAAGCCATTAAAAACGTTAAATGGATACCTGCTTCAGGCGAACTTAGAATTGGCAATATGGTTGCAGGAAGAACGGATTGGTGCATTTCACGTCAGCGTGCATGGGGTGTTCCGATACCTATTTTCTATTGTGAAGATTGCAGCGAAACAATTGTAAGCGATGAAACAATTGAAAATGTTGCAAAAATATTTGAGGCTGAATCATCCGATGCCTGGGTAAATAAAGAAGCTAAAGACCTTCTGCCTGCAGGTTTTAAATGTCCCAAATGCGGCGGAATACATTTCAAAAAAGAAAAAGATATCATGGATGTGTGGTTTGATTCCGGAGTATCCTGGAAGGCAGTTGTAGAAAAAAGAAGCGAAGAATTAGGCCATACTCCCGTTGATATGTATCTTGAAGGGTCAGACCAGCACAGAGGCTGGTTCCAATCTTCACTTTTAACCTCCGTTGCAACGGTGGAACATGCCCCCTACAAACAGGTATTAACTCACGGTTTTGTTTTCGGGGAAGACGGCAGAAAAATGTCGAAGTCTCTGGGAAATTATATCCGCCCCGATGACATTATTAAAAATTACGGTGCCGATATTCTAAGGCTGTGGGCTGCAAGCGTTGATTATAAAAACGATATTAAAATCGGAAACAATATCGTCGGGCAGTTGAGTGAAATCTTTAAAAAGACAAGGAATACAGCAAGATTTCTTTTAGGAAACCTTTTTGATTTTGACCCAAAAAAAGATTATGTAGAATATAAAGATTTGCTTGATATTGATAAATTTGCATTAAATAAACTTGCAAAATTAATTAAAAATGTGGATGAAGCGTTTAGCAAATATGAATTTTATAAATATTTCCAATATCTTCAAAACTTTGCAGCAGTTGATTTAAGCGCATTCTATCTTGATATTGTTAAAGACAGGCTTTATACGGCAGGAAAGAAAAGCTTATCAAGAAGGGCATGCCAGAGTGTTATGTATGAAATTTTACAAACACTTGTTAGAATTTTAGTTCCTGTTATGCCGCATCAGGCTGAAGATATCTGGCAAAATACACCCGAATGCCAGAAAGGCGGCATGGAAAGCATCCTTCTTTCAGATTGGCCGAAAGCTAAGCCTGAATGGGAAAATGAAGAAATAGACACCGAATTTTCAAAGCTTTTAAAGGTTAGAGAAATTGTATCAAAAGCGATTGAACCTTTAAGGAATTCTGAAGATAAGATTATCGGAAGCTCACTTGAAGCGGATGTTTTAATAAATTGCGATACCAAAAAGGGTGCAAATATTGACAATGATGCCCTCAAGAAATATGAAAAAGACCTTAAAGACTTATTTAT
>CAQTPN010000053.1 GCA_948888345.1 uncultured bacterium
ATAAAAATTGGCTTCGTATTTTAAATTTCCCTGCATTTTTGCAAGATATGCCACATTTTGTATTAAATAATATCCTTCATTTTGACTGTCGGGGGTCATTGAATAATCTTTTTCAAGCCGTCTTGCATATAAATCAACCACATTAACATTTGCATTAAATTTTTGTATATCGCAGTTGTTTTCAATACAGGTTTTAAAATTATTTAAAAGAGGAATTATTTTAAGAAGGTCCTTTGTAAATTTTGTATCACCCTGTTTTTTTAAAATTACATCTAAAAATAAATCATCATCAAGCGGGGCC
The DNA here is from genome assembly GCA_948888345.1 of uncultured bacterium. Lineage (GTDB taxonomy): Bacteria > Cyanobacteriota > Vampirovibrionia > Gastranaerophilales > Gastranaerophilaceae > MGBC122484. The sequence goes on from CAQTPN010000053.1 coordinate 302, forward strand.
TTTTTTAAATTTTCTTCATCAAAAAAACCGTCTTTATAAGCACCGGACGGGGTTATTTTTCTGTTTTTTTGTTTCAGATAATCAAATTCTCTTTCAATGTTTGGAAGAGTTCCAAAATATCCTTTGTCCTGATATTTTAAAATTAATTCTTCCCTTTCCTTTCTTGTAAGGCCTTTTGGGGTTCCGTCCGTTGGGGTGCCTGTTTTTTGAAGAATTTTATTTCCGGCCTTTTCTTTTGCGGTATCAATTTTTTCTGCGCCTTTATTTTTTAATTCAACTGCTTTTTGTCTGCTTTTTTTAAAGAAATCTTTTGCTGAACTTTTTACATTCTGAAATTCCGGCATGTCAAGAACCAATTCTTCTGCCATTGCGGTATTTATGGAAAAGAAAAGAAAACCGGTTAAAGTTATTAAAAAGAAAAAATTCTTCATATATATAATTATACTTTTTTTATTTAAAATTCCAAAAATTCAAGTAAAATATGGAAAAACTCATAGCCATTTTTTATTATATTTTGACTGTAAATGTTCAAAATCCGCGTTTTGCCATTCAAAAGCAGCATTGCTTGCAATTTCGGTTACTTTATCCATCTTTTCTTTTTCTTCTTTTGTGAACTTTTGTAACACAAAATCAGCCAGATTAATATCTCCTTTATACGGGCCGACGCCTATTTTTAATCTGTTAAAATCTTTGCTTGAAAGATGCTTGATTATTGATTTTATGCCGTTATGGCCTCCATCCGAGCCATCTTTTCTAAAGCGTATCGTGCCCATTTCTAAACTGATATCATCATAAATAACAAGTAAATCCTTTGGTTCAAGTTTATAAAAATTAACAATTTGAATTACCGCTTCGCCTGATAAATTCATATATGTACGGGGTAGTAAAAAAATTAATTCATCTTTTTTTGCAAAAAAGGATTTAAATTTTTCTGATAATCTGATATCTTTAAGATGTAACATCTTGTCGACTGTCGCAAAACCGATGTTATGTCTGGTACAATTGTATTTAGTTTCGGGATTTCCAAGGCCAATAACAGCTCTCATAGGTCAATATACTTTCTTTATTAATTTTATGGTGAGAAATTGATTAATCTTAATTTTAGTAAAATAAGCTATACATAAAAAAGTACGATAATAGTTAAATGTTTATGATATTGCAAGATATTATAACATGAAATTTGGGGATACGATAAAATGACTGATAAGAAAAAACAAAAAAACGAAAAAAGTTCAAAAAAATTATTTGATTTTTTAGAAAAAAACAGAATCCACAAGAAAGATTTTGCGCAAATGATTGGCGTTACTCTTTCCTATGTTTACAACCTTATTGACGAGGCGATTCCTTTTTCAACCAGAACAACAACTCTTGAAAGAATTGCAACGGTTATGGATGTGATGCCGGAAGAATTTGATGAATATGTAATTTCATCCGACCCTGTGCCTTACAATAAAAACCTTGAAACATTGAAAGATATTATGAAAAAAAATAAGCTTTCAACAGTTGAATTTTTAAAGAAATTTGAAAGAAAAAAAAGACTGCTTCTTGTTGATATTTTAAGGGGGGCAAAGCCTTTATTTATTGATTTTGCGGAATTTCAAAATATAGGAGAAATCCTCAATATTAAAGAAGAAGAGTTATTTGAACTTTGGAAAAACGTACTTATTGAGCACCTGGAAGAAAACGGCTTCAATACAACAGGCAATAAAGAGCTTTTGGACAGCATGTTTGCCGGTGCTAAAAAGTACGCCGTATCCAAAAAATAAGATTAAATAAAGTTGTTTCAATGTAATATTTCTTAATGCACAGGAATTCTTTTCTTGAATTATAACCTTGTTTTTATTACCATTGTAGAGAATAAGTTTGAATGGTGATAAATCCTGTTATGAAAAGCTCTACTCTTCATAGGTCTAATTTAACGAAAGAAAGAATGTCTATGCTTGAAAATGTTAAATTTCAAGCTGTTAAAAGAGTATCAAATGATGCCAATCAATTTTTAAGGACAAGCAAAAACCCTGAATTAGACGTATTATACAGAAGCTTTATGAAAAATGTTACCGCTGGCTCAAATGCTTCAGGGAACATTTCAAATTCAAGCAAAATAAAAATAAAAGTAAAAGCAAAAACCGACGGAGTTTATTTAAGCATTGGTGTTATCGGCGGATTAATTTTTCTTATAATTGTAAGTCTGGTTGTATGGATTTCATCAATCCCGGCAAAGAAAAATGATATTCCGGAACCTCCTAAAACTTCCGCCGGTCTTGAAGTGCTGTCAGATACTAAGGAAACCGTTGAATTAAACCGGAAAGAACAGTATACAATAAAAAGCGGAGATACTCTGGATAAAATTACATACAGGTTTTACGGAAAATATGATGCAAAAAAAATTGATGAGATAAAAAAGCTTAACAATATAAAAGACCCTGGAAACCTGCAAATCGGGCAGGTTTTAATTATCCCTGTGGATAAATAATTAATTTTAAAGCAGCAGCTAAAGAGTGAGAGAACTATGTCAAAAAAAATACTATACAGGCTATTTTTAGCACCCGCAATATTTTTAGTGCTCATGGCCGCCCCCAATGCGTATGCTGCAAGTATTGATGAAAAAATTGATAAATATTTTGCTCCGTTTTCGGATATGTTTTCAGGAATAGTTTTTACATCTGTTGATATAGCAGGAAACAGCATTCCGCTTGTAATACTTTTTCTTTTAATCTCAAGTATTATTGCAACTTTTTATTTTAGATGGATAGGCATCTGGGGTTTTAAACACTCTTTAAAACAGATTTTTGGAAAGAAAAAGAAAGAGTTCAACGAATCTCATAATTCAAAATGCGGTGAAGTATCATCCTTTGGTGCTCTTGCAACAGCACTCTCAGGCACTGTGGGCCTTGGAAATATTGCAAGTGTTGCAATAGCTATATCTATTGGCGGTCCCGGGGCAATGTTCTGGATGGGAATTGGCGCGATATTTGGCATGGCACTGAAATTCTGCGAAGTAACCCTTTCTTTAAAATACCGAAGATTTAATGCAGACGGCTCTGTGTCCGGAGGTCCTATGTTCTATATTGCCCACGGCCTTACAAGAAAAGGCTTAAGATGGCTCGGACAGCCTCTGGCTCTGTTCTTTGCTCTGATGTGCATTCCGGGAGCTTTAAGCGGCGGATGTATGTTTCAGGCAAATCAGGCAACGAAACAGATTATCAATATAACAGGCGGCGAAAGCAGTATATTTTTTGTACACAGCTGGCTTTTCGGGCTTATAATTGCAATTCTTGTCGGGCTTGTAATTGTGGGCGGAATTAAAAGCATTGCAAATGTTACCTCTAAGGTTGTGCCCTTTATGTGCGGGCTTTATATTGTTGCAAGCTTAATAATAATTCTAACAAACCTTACACATATCCCCGAGGCGATTGCAACAATTCTGCAGGAGGCGTTTTTCCCGAAAGCCGTAACCGGCGGAATTATAGGATGTATTATAGTAGGGATGAGACGTTCAATTCAGTCAAACGAAGCAGGTTCAGGCTCTGCCCCGATTGCATACGCTGCAGTTAAAACAAAAGAACCCGTGTCTCAAGGCTTTGTATCTTTGATGGAGCCTTTCTTTGATACGATTATTGTGTGCTCTATGACAGCTTTTGTAATCATTATTACGGGTGAATATCTAAACTATAGGGAAGGTATAACAGGTGTTGAATTAACTTCTGCCGCCTTTGCAAGCGTTATCAGCTTTTTCCCTTATATTCTTGCCTTTGTAATTATTCTTTTTGCAATCTCAACCATTATTTCCTGGTCTTATTACGGTCAGAAAGCGTGGGGATATATATTTGGCGAAGGTTTTAAACGTACAAAAACATATCAGATAATTTTTTGCATATTTGTAGTGATAGGTTCATCCATGAATATCCAGAGCGTTATTGATTTTACCGATGCTACACTGCTTGCAATGGCTGTGCCAAACCTTATCGCGCTTTTTATCTTAATTAAGGAAATAAAAAGTGATTTAATTGAATATTGTAAAAAGCATGATTTAATCTGTGCCATGAATAAAGTATGGTTTGAAGATGGAAAGCAATAATTCAGATATCTTATATGCGCCGTATACTAAGGCTTTGGAAGAATTAAAAGTAAATTTTTCCTTCAGGGAAGTTAAAGATATACAGCAGGATGGAAAATTTATTAAGCTCAATAATAAAAGGCTTTTAAACTTTTCAAGCAATGATTATCTTGGTATATCAACGGATACGGTTCTTGTTAAACAATTTTTAAAAGAATACGCGCATACAGGCGGTAAAATTTCAAACCCTTCCGCAAGGCTTCTTTGCGGCACCAATTCAATCTATCTTGAGCTTGAACAATTTTTGGCAAAACTCTTAAATAAAGAACGTGCATTAATTTTTAACAGCGGATACCATGGAAATGTCGGGGTGTATTCCTCACTTTTGGATGGAGACGATATTGTTTTTGTTGACAGATTGAACCATGCAAGCATAATCGACGGTATCAGGCTTTCCAAGGCAAAAATTATCCCTTATAAGCACCTTGATTATGAGGATTTAAGGCAAAAATTAATTAAATACAGAAAAAATTACAAAAAAGCCATAATCTCATCTGAAAGCTTATTTAGTATGGATGGCGATATTGCAGATATAAACAGGCTTGCGGATTTAAAGGAAGAATTCAACACCCTTTTAATTATTGATGAAGCCCATAGTTTCGGTGTTTATGCTGATGGGGCGGGCATTTGTAAGGAACAGAATGCAATTTCAAGGGTGGATTTAATTTTAGCAACATTTGGAAAAGCAGTCGGTTCTTATGGTGCATTCGTTGCAGGAAGCGGAATTTTGATTGATTACCTTATAAATTTTGCAAGGAGCTTTATTTTTTCAACCACGCTGCCCGAAATCAGTGTTGCATTTTCTTATTATGCGCTTCTTGAGCGGATTTTAAAGGATAATGTATTACAAAACAAGCTCTTTAATTTAAATACGCATTTAAGAAAAAGCCTGAAAACCTTTGATATTATGGGCGAAAGTTATATAGCCCCTGTTTTAATCGGCGAAAATTGCCGAGCGGTAGAACTTTCAAACTTTTTAATTCAAAACGGGTTTTACGTTTTACCTGTAAGATATCCTACAGTTGCTAAAAATACCGCCCGTTTAAGGCTTTCTTTGAATTCTGCAATGGAAATTGCTGATATCAATGCGCTTGCGGAGTGCTTAAATTCTGCACCTGTTTAAAAATGTAAATTCCCGTAAACATTTAAGGCAATTTTTTTCCTTTACAGGTTTTATATACATGCTAGATTTTTTAGAAAATAAATTAAACTGATGGAGCTTAACAATAGAAACATTTCCCATATATCCATGGGGAGGCGGAATGCCCCCGCGTCTTGTGCTAAAGAAGACAGAAGCGGTAAAAATAAAACAGATAAATTGATTGAAAATATTCCGTCTGATGAAAAAGAATTATATTTAAAAATCTCCCAAAGGCAGAAGGATATCTATAAAGATACCCCGGTAAGGTATCTTGGCTTTACTAATGAAGTAGGTGCTGCGGCTTCCCATATATTCACGGGTTCAAAAGGCTTAATGGGAAAAATCCCTGCGCTCTCTTGGATTCCTGCTATCGGCTATATTACTTTTGATGTTGCGGATAAATATAAAAAAGGTGAGGATGGAACCGGTGCAAAACCCAGCCTTAAAGCGGGCGGAAGAGAATTGTGCAGCCAGCTTTTGCAGAGTGTTACCCTTCCAACCCTTGTTATAAAAGCAACTCAGACCGTTGCTAAAAAAGTTTGTGATAAATTTGCGAAAAATCCCGCCCTGAAAAGTGAAGGAAAATGGGGTAAAATCATTACCACAGGCGTGTCTTTTGCTATGCTTTTTGCCACCATAAAGCCTATTGATAAACTATCCGAGCAAATTATAGAAAAGGTTATAAATCCTGTTTTAGGCTTGGGTAATAAGAATACCGCAGTGGTTGATATTACGGCCAAAGTGGAAAAAGTGCCGGATGCAAAGGTTTTTGAAAGCGAAAAAGCCGAAGATGATGAAAACACGGTAATTATCACGGTTCCCGAGTGCACGGAAGAAGAACAGGACTTACTTTTCGAAGATTAAATAAAGTGCAGGCGCAACAACAAGGGTAATAAGAACCGAAGCCAGAAGCCCGAAAATTATTGCTATTGCAAGAGAAGAGAACATAGGGTCATTTCCAATCCATAACGGAAGCATTCCGCCGATAGTTGTTACTGCAGTAAGAAAAACCGGTGTAACCCTTGATAGGGCGGTGTTTTGAACGAGTGCTTGAATTTCTTCAAATGAAGGTTTGTCTTTTGTGCTTTCGCCTTCAAAACTCTTAAAAGACTTGTCATTAACGGGTTTGAGCGATTCTAAAAATATTACACAATTATTTACTGCAATCCCGACAAGGCAGATGTACCCTAAAAATGTCATAAATCCAAAATAAGAGCGGGTAATAAAAAGGCCGAAATTTGCTCCTGATAATGCCAAAAGGGCACAAATGATTGTTATCAGCGGTTTTTTGATTTCTCTAAAAAGAATAATTAAAATAAGAATGATTATTGAAAAAGCAGTCGGTATCTCTTTTATAATTGAGTTATTGCCTTTATTGGAATTTTCATAAGTGCCGCCAAATTCAAAACCGTACCCTAATTCCCAATCTTCATTTTCTAAATCCGGTTTAATCCGCTCTATTACTGCATTTGCCGTGGTGCTGTCATCTAACCAGCCCTGTAAGGTTACGGTCAGCCTGTTATCCCGCCTGAAAATTTTCGGGTATTCAAAGCCTGCGGCAGTTTTTGCAACTGATGAAAAAGGAATAATTTTACCGTTTGAAGATAAAATTTGAATGTCCTCAATATTTTTTCCGCCCCTAAAGTTCTCAGAGAGCCGATAAATAATGGGTATATCGGTTGTATTATCCATATAGCTTGAAATTTCATCTCCTTGATATCCGGCACGAATGGAGGATAAAATATCATAAGATGTTAAATTCAGTCTTGCAGCAGCAGAATTATCAATTAAAATTTTTACCCTTAAAGTCTTACTCCCCCAATCATTTTTGACAAGATAGACTCCGTCTGTATTTTTTAATTTATCTTGAAATTTGTATACATATTTGAAAATTTTAGCCTTATCAAGTCCAAAAATTCTAATTTCAACCGGAGCATCATAAGGCGGACCTAAAGGGACTTTGCGCACTACTGAATTTACATCTGCAAAATTTTCATCAATGAATTTTTTAACTTCTTTTATGCTGTTATCAACACTTTTGTAGGTATCAGTATTTACAAGTATCATCCCGAAATTCTCTCTATCGGCTACAGGGCTTGATGATAGGACGTACCTTGGGGCAGATGTACCAATATAGCTTGAAAAATTTCCGGTTTCCGGTCTATTCTTTATAAAATCTTCAATTTTAACAATGTAATCCCTTGTTCTGTATATGTTTGAACCCTCTTGAAGGTTTAATCTGATTTCATACATATTTCTATCGGAATCGGGAAAGAAAATTTTCGGTACAAAAGCAAATAAAAACATACTAAAAATCGCAAATATAGAGGCTATCAACATGATTTTTTTAGGATTTTGCACACTATAGCTGATTACAGGCTTGAAAAATTCAGCTACGTTGATTTTGTTCTTTTTGCCTTCGGGGGCTTTTATCTTAAAAACCGTTATCAAATAA
>CAQTPN010000054.1 GCA_948888345.1 uncultured bacterium
GCTTGCAATAAAATCGCAGGAATTATCTCCCCCATCTCTTTTGGTGGAGATGGTAGTGCCATAATTAACTGCGCTTATTCCGCTGATTTTCGGCATGGCTTGAGATTTCTTCTTTCTAAAATATAGATGTTATAAATTATGCTTCAATCGTAAACACAAAATACTACGTGCTTACATTTTAATAAAAAAATAGAAGAAGTCAAAAGTTGCCTTTTTATAACAAAATATTTCATAATTTTTACAAAAGTTTATAAATATTATTTTGTTTGCACTATAATAAAATTTATGATGATTAAAGATTTTTTTGTAAATATTGTAAAAGAGGCTGCAGATAAGGCTCTTTCGAATAAAAAACTCGGGGCGGCAGAAAATATCAGCGCAAAATTTGTATGCGAAACTCCTAAAAATCCGGAGTTTGGTGATTATGCAATAAATGTTTCAGCTTTGGCGCGTGATGCAAAAATGGCACCGCCTATGATTGCAAAGGCAATTTCAGAATTTATCGTGCCCGATAATTTTTCAATAAATATTGTTGCAGGGTTTATAAATTTTAAACTTGAAGAAGGATTTTTAAAGAAAATTGTAGAAGAAGTGCTCCAAAAGGGGCGGGATTTTGGGAGAATTAATTTAGGGCAGGGTAAAAAGGTTAATATTGAATATGTTAGTGCAAACCCTACAGGCCCTTTTCATATAGGGCATGGAAGATGGGCGGCTCTTGGTTCTTCGCTTGCTGAAGTTATGAAATTTGCAGGATATGATGTTTATCAGGAATTTTATATAAATGATGCCGGAAATCAGATAAATAAACTTGCTATGTCTTTGGAGCTGCGCGTTAAAGAGCTTGAGGGCGAGAAGGTTGAATGGCCCGAAGATGCCTACAGAGGTGATTATTTAATTGATTGCGCTAAAAGGTATATTGCGGCAGGAAAACCCGAAGGATATGGAGAATTTGCCAAGGCTGATATGCTGAGGCTTCAGAAAGAACTATTGGAAAAATTTGAAACTCATTTTGATTGTTTCTTCTCTGAAACGTCTCTTTATAAAAATAACGAGGTTGAAAAATGCGTTGAGGCACTTCAAAAGGCCGGAAAACTTTATGAAAAAGACGGCGCACTGTGGTTTAAAACGACGGATTACACGGATGACCAGGATAGGGTTTTAAGAAAAAAAGACGGCTCAAACACTTATTTAACAGCAGATATCGCATATCATAAAAATAAATTCGACCGCGGTTTTGAATATTTGATAAATATTTGGGGAGCAGACCACCACGGATATATCCCGAGAATGAAGGCATCAATTGATGCTCTCGGGTATGACAGCAATAATTTAGAGGTGCTTTTGGGGCAGCTTGTTAATATTATCCAAAATGGCGAAGCAGTGCGCATGGGCAAAAGAAAAAAAATGGTAACGCTGGATGAGCTGGTGGATGAAGTAGGCGTGGATGCTACAAGGTTTTGGATGTTGATGAGGAGTATTGATACAACGCTTGATTTTGATGTTGATTTAGCAAAACAGAAAAATGACCAAAATCCTGTATTTTATGTACAATATGCCCATGCCAGATGCTGTTCTATTTTAAGAAAAGCAACGGAAGACAGGCTTGATACGGAAACCGGTGAGAAATTGTCTCCGTATATTTCAAAAACAGAACTTGAGCAGATTTTATCTCATCCATCAATTGGAAAACTATTTGATGAAGATGAAAAATCAAGAGAAGCAACCCGCGGGCTTATTTTAAGACTTGAAGAATTTAAGTCTGTAATTGAAGGAGCAGCAAGGCTTAGAGCACCTTATTTGCTTTGTAAGTATGCTTCAAATCTTGCTTACGATTTTCATCATTTCTATAATTTCACAAGAGTGCTTTCAGAAGATGTTCAAATGACCAAAAGCCGTTTAATGATTGTGGCTGCGGTTAAAAATGTTTTAGGAGAGGTATTTAAATTATTAAAAATTTCTGCGCCTGAAAAAATGTAGGCAAAAAATAAAAAAACAGTTGATTTTGAATTTTGTCTATGGTAATCTTGAACTTGCGGAGAGTCTTGATTTAAAGGGGCTTGTTCGCTTGATTGAAAAGAACTTTTACAATAAAATAAATCTGGATGGGCTGCTAGCTCAGGTGGTTAGAGCGCACCCCTGATAAGGGTGAGGTCGGAGGTTCGAGTCCTCTGCGGCCCAGATTTAATTTAAGAAGCTCCTAAGGGAGCTATTTTTGTGCTTTAAAATAAATCTTTTATTTTAATATACCTTATGCGGCGGTGTTTCAAATATATCAGGATAAATTTTGATATAATCATCCAAATTTCTGTAAAATGCTTCAAAATCAAAACTCCTGTTTTCCTTTGCAGGTGAAACTTTTATACCGTAGGCATGGTAGATGGATTTTGTTAAGATATTTGCAACAGAATCACTTCCTCTCCCGTAGGGTACGCCATGTGCCATAAGCCAGTGTATGGTTGCAATTGAGCGGTCTATATCTTCTTTTGAAGGATGCTTGATTGATTTTAATTCTTCATATTCCTGTTTTATGAAGGGTAAATTCATCATCTTTTCTGCATCTTCTTCCAGCATGTATTCTACTTTCGGATAAATTATCTGTATATCATCCGGCTCTTCTGTGCTTTTTCTTATGATGCAGGTTTGTGCATCCTTATATTTATTGTTTGGTTTGGCTGATGCTTCATTAGTTTTAGGGTTTTTGCTTTGCTTTAAGAATTGTTCATATTTTTCAAAATACTCCGCCCCTCTTTTTTCTTTATTAAAAGCAAGATATTTATTGTATTTCCTTCTGTTTGCATACCATCCTTTGTCTGTATTAATTGCTTCTATATTTTCTTCTATTGTTTTTAATATTTTATCAAAATCTTTATCTTCAGATATCATATCTGAGATTTTGCAGGTTAATTCATTCATTTTTTGTGCCCAGTTATAGTCTTTTTTATAATCTTTCATTCTTATAAAAAATAAATCCGCATCCAAAGCCGGTTTTTGGATTTTTTGGTGATGGTTTCTATAAAATATCACACTTTTTAAAACACCCAGCTTCTCACTTTTTAGGGGTTTGAATTTTGTTTTTCCTTTAAAAACAGATGCGGAAATTTGTGGTATTGGATGGGATGCAATACCACAAAGTGTTTTAGGGCATATATTGGCGATATTTAAATTTGATTTCATAAAAAAGGGCATTTTTAGTTTATTAATATAAACCATAAGAAGGAAAAATATTGCCCGTGGATAAAAGGCAATTTTTTAACCCTGCCGGTTTTTATTCAGTTAAGATATTTTAAAACAAGGAGTATTTATGAGTTTTGTACCTTCTTCCCGCTTAATTGCAGGTGTTAAACAGACGGCGCAAGTTTTGGCGAAATCTTACAATTCGGGTGCCGTTGACAAAAATTTGGGCGGTGTAATAAGTACATCAAAACTTATAGAAGAGCTGCCGGATGCTGCCATAGCCGCTAAGGATAAAATTATAAATACGAAGGCGCGGGCAAATGTTGAAAAGATGCTCGGGATTAAAAATTCTGTTGCAAATGCCGAAGAGAAGCTTCGCAAAGAATTAATTGACGTGCAGTTTTCAAGTGCGCAGGGATTTTTCAAAAGGGTAAAAAATTCTTTTATACCAACCGAATTTCCTTCAGGTGAAAAAATCAACATAAAGAAAAGCATTATGAATGAAATTACGAATAATGCACTTAAAGGAAAGGAAACAAATTTTGAATATACCGGCAAAAACGGAGAAATTATAAAAGGTTTTGTTTCAAAAAAAGTGCAAAAACAGGGCGAAGATTGTTTTCTGGTGCAAATGCAAAAAATTGCCAGCGATAATGCTACAGAAATAATTGAAACAAGATTTTACCCGAAAAGCTCTGAAATAAGAAGTGTCGGCAAAAAGGCTGACGGCCGGAAAACAATTTCTATAATATCGGGAAATGAAGCCGGCGGAGTTATGAAAAGCAGAACACAAGATACTATGGGTGCTAAGCTTAATATAGTTTCAAAATAATTCGGTGCTATTCTACTGTTACGGATTTTGCAAGATTTCTTGGCTGGTCAACGTCTTTTCCTAAATATTCAGATATATGGTAAGCCAAAAGCTGCAATACTACTATATTTAAAGCCGGTGATACAATATCCGGAATATCAGGAATGATAACAGTATCATCAAATAAATTTTTATGTTTCTCATCTATGAAATTTGTAACCCCGATGAGCTTTGCCTGTCTTGCTTTTGCTTCTTCGCAGTTTGATAAAACTTTATCATAAACAATTCCTTTATTTAAAACTGCAAGCACCGGCATTGTTTCATCAAGCATAGCAATAGGCCCGTGCTTTAATTCACCTGCAGGATAGCCTGTAGCGTTAATATAGCTTATTTCTTTAAGTTTAAGGGCTCCTTCAAGGGCTGTGGGGTAGTTAATTCCGCGTGCAATGAATATGAAATTTTTAAAACTTGAATATTTTTTTGCGATATTTTCAATATTCTTTGTATCGTTCAAAATATTCTCCAGCTTGCTTGGAAGAGTTAAAAGTTCTTTTTTGATTTCTTTTGTAACAGAACTGTTACAGTTTTTACCATTTTCAGCTACAAAAATTGCAAGCAGATAAAGACTTAAAAGTTGTGCCATATATGATTTTGTAGCTGCAACTGATACCTCAATTCCTGCATTTATCGGCAATAAACTGTCTGCAAGCCTTGCCATTGCACTGTCTTTTCTGTTTGTTATAATTAAAATATGTGATTTTTTTTCTTTAGCTTGTTTTATTGCAGTTATTGTGTCTGCTGTTTCTCCTGATTGTGAAATGCCGATTACAAGCGTGTTTTCATCAGTTATAGTATTTCTGTAGATATATTCGCTTGATGCTTCAACATCCGTTGGAATTCCTGTCAGTTCTTCAAAAATATATTTGCCTACAAGTCCCGCATGGAGTGAAGTTCCGCAGGCAATAATTTGAATTCTGTTAATTTTTGTAAGTTGTTCTTTATTTAACTTAACATCGTCTAAAATTACTGCCAAATCTTCGCTGTGGATTTTATCAATAAGTACATTTCTTACTACATCAGGCTGTTCATGAATTTCTTTTAACATAAAATGCTTATAACCCATTTTTGATAGGGAAATAGGCTCAAACGGCAGGTTTTCAACCTTATTTGCGATTAAATTATCATCTTTATCATAAATTTTTATACTGTCTGTTTTAATTTCAGCAACCTGATTATCTGATAAATAAATGGCTTTTTTTGTGTATTCAATAATAGCCGGAATATCAGATGCTATAAAGTTTTCGCCTTCTCCAACCCCTATAATTAAAGGAGCATTTTTCCTTGCTGCAATTATTCTATCCGGCAGAGATTTATGAGTAACGCAGAAGGCATACGCACCTTTCAGTTTTTTAGCTGCATTTTGAACTGCTTTCAGTAAATCCTTTGATGCAGCGAATTCATGTGCAATTAAATGTGCAGCAACTTCTGTATCTGTTTGAGAGAGAAACTTACAGCCCTTTTTTTCTAAATCCGGTTTTAAATCTTTGTAATTTTCGATTATGCCATTGTGAACAATTGTTAAGCTGCCGCAGTTGCAGGTGTGCGGGTGTGCGTTGATTTCTGTCGGAAGTCCGTGAGTTGCCCATCTGGTGTGGCCTATGCCTATATTTGCATTTATATTTTCTTCTTTTTCAAGAGATAAAATTTCTTTCAGGTTGCTTAATTTTCCGGATGCTTTATAAATATGAGCTGTATTATTTGATATCAGGGCAATTCCGGCTGAATCATATCCTCTGTATTCAAGGTATGAGAGGCCTTTTAGTATGACATCAACTGCTCTTTTTTTTCCTATATATCCCACAATTCCGCACATATTCTAATCCTTTTTTGGCTTTTCTTTTCTTAATCATCTAATTTTATTATGCAAATAAACCTTTTGCAAATTAAGATTTAATAAAGATGCTAAAAAGCCCGATTTTACGGGCTTTTTAGTTAACTTATGTTAAGTTTGCAGCTTGTTTTTTTTAAGCATTTTCTTTTTCGAATTTTTTCATAAATGCAACAAGGGCTTCAACTCCCTCAACCGGCATCGCGTTGTAGATTGAAGCACGCATGCCGCCTACTGTCCTGTGGCCTTTTAGCTGTACAAGACCTGCGTTTTTGGCTTCTTCGATGAATTTTTTATCCGTTTCTTCATCTCCTGTTACAAAAGGAACATTCATCAGTGACCTTGAATTCTTTTCTACAGTGCCTTTGAAGAGTTTTGAAGAATCAAGAAAATCGTATAAAATTTTTGCTTTTTTCTCGTTAATTTCTTTCATTTTTTCCAGGCCGCCAAGATTTTTTAACCATTTAAATACAAGGCCGCAGATATAGATACCGTATGCCGGAGGGGTATTATAGAGGCTGTCGTTATCGGCATGGGTTTTGTATTTTAACATAGTAGGACACCAGGCCGGTAAGTCTTCTCTAATCAAGTCTTCGCGGATTATGACTATCTGAACGCCTGCGGGGCCTACATTTTTTTGAACTCCGGCATAGATTAAGCCATATTTTTTAACATCAACAGGTTCTGATAAAAAACAGCTTGACATATCAGATACAAGAGTTTTTCCCTTGGTATTCGGCAGGGTGTGGAATTTTGTACCGTAGATTGTATTATTTTCGCAAATATAGACATATTCTGCATCTTCAGAAATTGGCAAATCTGAGCAATCGGGGATATAAGAGAAAGTTTTATCTTCAGAAGTTGCTACTTTGTTGATTTTGCCGTATTTTTGAGCTTCAGCGTAAGCTTTTTTTGCCCACTGTCCTGTTACAATATAGTCTGCAACCCCTGTCCCGTCTGCTTTTAGGAGGTTAATCGGCACCATTGAAAACTGAAGGTGTGCTCCGCCCTGTAAAAACAAAACTTTGTAGTTATCAGGTATGTTCATCAGCTCTCTAAGGTCTTTTTCGGCTGTTTTTATAATATTATCATAGGTTTTAGACCTGTGTGACATTTCCATTACAGACATTCCTGAGTTTTGATAATTCATCATCTCATCTGCAGCCTGTTTTAATACTTCTTCGGGCAAAACTGCCGGTCCTGCGGAAAAATTGTAGACTCTGCCATTTGTTTGTGTCATGATTTTATACTCCTTTTTATTATTTTAATTATTATTTAAATAGATATTTTAATTTACCGGCTTAATTTTTGTGCTTTAACTCGCCCGGTTTAAAAATGCCATCTTCGGTTATAATACCTGCTATGAGCGAGTTATCGGTTACATCAAAACTCGGGTTTATAATTTTTACACCTTCTGCGCAAATTCTTTTTCCATTCACTATTGTGACTTCTTCTTCATCTCGAAGTTCAATTATAATGTCATTTCCGGACTCTATACTTAAATCAATTGTAGATTTTGGAGCAGCTACATAAAACGGGATATTATAGTATTTAGCTGCAATTGCAACTGTTGATGTGCCTATTTTGTTTGCTGTATCACCGTTTGCGGCTATTCTGTCCGCGCCAACCACAACTACATCTATCATTTTATTTCTCATAAAATAGGAGCACATTCCATCCGTAATAAGGGTTACAGGGATTTTGTCGCGTACAAGTTCAAAGGTGGTTATTTTTGCCCCCTGTCCTCTCGGGCGTGTTTCATTGGCGTAAACTTGAATAGTTTTATCTTGTGCAAAGGCACTTCTTATTACCCCAAGGGCGGTTCCGTACCCGACAGTGGCCAAGGCTCCTGCGTTGCAATGGGTTAAGATACCTGCACCTTTGGGAATTATAGCAGCACCGTGGTTTCCTATGCTTTTATTTATTTTTATATCTTCATTTTCAAGCTTTATTGCGTTTTCTATAAGATTTACGCAAACTTCCCTCAAATCAAGGGTTTTAGAATTTTGAACAACTTTTTTCTGCTCTTCTATTGCCCATGAAAGGTTTACTGCGGTCGGACGCGAGGAATTAAGGTAGTTAAAGCCTTTTTCAAGT
>CAQTPN010000055.1 GCA_948888345.1 uncultured bacterium
TCATTTTAGAAAACGTGTAATTACTTTGGAAAAAGGCCAAATAATTAAAGACGTGCAGGCAGGTACTTATGACTAACGGCTCGACAAGAAACAGATTAAAACAAAAAGTTAAATCTCACATTCCAAAAGATTGGCTTACTGAGATTAGAATTGCATACAGAATCTTAATTGAAACATTTAAAGGCATTGCACAGGCCGGTTTTGTGGTAAATCTTGCAATAGTTACATCTATGGCTGCAATTCTTTTAATATTCGGTACGATTTTTAGAACAACTCTTTCTCTTTCAAGTTTTGTTGATGAGATGGGCGGCACCCTTGAAATTAGTGTATATCTTGAGCCGCAGGCAGATGTTGGTGCTACCACAAAACAGATTAAAAAAATTAAACATGTTAAAAGTGTTTCATTTATATCTAAAGAGAAATCCTGGAATGACCTTAAACGTGAAATTGAAATGCCTGATATTGATAACCCGCTGCCGGATGTCTTAAGGGTTAAGATTGATAATATGAAAAATATTGACCCTATAATGGCCGAAGTAAAGAAACTGCCTGATATTCAAGATACAGGATACGCTAAAGAACTTGCACAGAAAGCTGAAGCACTTAATAAAATCAGCCATACGGTTACTCTGGTTGTTATGGTTGTTGCATCTTTGCTTACGATTACAATTATTAATAATACCATTCAGCTTGTAATTCAATCCAAAAAAGAAGAAATTGAAATCATGCGTCTTATGGGTGTAAGCAACTGGTATATCAAATGCCCGCTTGTCCTTCAAGGTGCAATATATGGCTTTCTTGGTGCCATGCTTGCGGTTGTACCGATTAATATTGTTCAAAAGTATCTTCAAATGGCCCATGAACACTTTTCAATTCCTGTATTTTCCTTTGCGCAGGGCCTTGTGGTATTATCAGTAATACTTGTCGGCGTATTTTTCTCTGCAGGCGGAAGTTTAATGAGTATTAAAAAGCACTTGCAGGTTTAATATGCTTGACAGTTCCGATGAAATAATTAAAGAGTATGAAAATTTTATGCCACCTTTATCTGAGCCTATGGCGCGCGCACTTGAAGCTATCCGTGCTCCGCAGGTAGATACAAGGGCACTGTCAAGACTTTTAATGCAGGATACAATTCTTGCAAGTAAAACCTTTAAACTTGTAAATTCGGCATATTTCAGCTCATCTTCAAAACAGCTTGCTTCAATTAATAAGGCACTTATGTCACTCGGTGCAATGAAGGTAAAAAATATTATTATTGCACTTGTTTTACAAAAGCTATACGAAAATGACGGTCCTGCAGATTTATTTGAGCATTCTATCCGCTGTGCCACTGCTTGCGAATTTTTAGCCGAAGAATATAAAAGTATAAATCCTGACGACGCTTTTATATTGGGCTTTTTGCATGATATCGGGCAGGTAATTCTAAAATCAAAATATGGAGAAGAGTATATCAAGGTGTATGATGCAGCAAAAGGCAATTATGATGTACTTGTTGCATCCGAGATAAAAAACTTTGGCATAACCCATTCCGTGCTGGGCGCAAAACTGTGTGAAAAATGGCATCTGCCTGCAATTTTATCCGATACGCTTTATTATCATCACGCGCCAAAAATGGCAAAAATTCCTTTTGCGGCAGGCATTGTTTATATTGCAGACAGACTTATTTCAGAAAAATATGAAACGGTGGAAATCAGTCAGGATATTCTTGATTATTTGCAGGTTTCCTTGAGTAATGCGGCAAATTCAAGGGAAAATATTATAGCAAAATCGCAAATCTTCCTCGACCAGCTTTCAGATTTTTAGAAAATAATAATATAAAATTTTTATAAAACGCAATTTTTTTATTTAGTTGTTTTGTTATGATTGCTACTAGTAAAAAAAGGATACTTTATGAATTATTTAAATGTTGGTAATGTTAATCTTACTTCTTCTGTTAAATTTTCGGGTATTGGTCGTAGAAATACCGCGTATATTATACCAAAAAACAATGATTTTATGGATGCAGATTATGTCGTACTTGAATCTAAAAACGAGACAAAGAAAGGTTTTTTGGGACGCCTTATGGATGTTTTTGGCCGTAGAAGCGAAGATAATATAGATGCTGACTGTGATAGTGACAGTGATACTGACATTGATTATGATATTGATGCAGATATGGAAGAAACTAAACCCCGTTGCAATTTCCGTGAAGTCGTACTTGAACAGCAGCCTAAAATTGAGACAAAGAAAAGTTTTTTAGAGCGTTTTATGAATGTTTTTGGTCTTGGAAAAGAAGATAATATAGATGTAGATTTGTGCGACTGTGATAGTGACAGTGATACTGACATTGATTATGATATTGATGCAGATATGGAAACTACATCTCGCAAATAACACATGTTAATATATTTATTAAATAAATTTTAAGGTTTATTGGCATTATAAATGGTCTTTAATCAAATAATCCCATTTGTCCGTTGTCAAGTCCTGAGGGGATTTTGTAGCCTAAATGTTTATAAGCTTCTTTTGTAACGGTTCTCCCTCGAAGTGTGCGCATTAAAAGCCCTGATTGCAGCAAATAGGGTTCATAAACATCTTCAATTGTCCTGATGTCCTCCCCTAAAGCCACCGCAAGTGTTTCCACGCCGACAGGCCCGCCGTTATATTTCTCAATAATAAGCTTTAATAAAGCCCTATCTGTGTTATCAAGCCCTAACGGGTCAATGTTTAAATTATTTAAAGCAAGGTCTGCAATTTCTTTTGTAATTTTTCCGTCTCCTTTAACAATAGCATAATCACTGGAGCGTTTAATAAGCCTGTTTGCAATTCTTGGTGTTGCGCGTGACCTTAGGGCTATTTCTTCTGCGCCCTTGCTATCAATTTCAACATTTAAAATCTTTGCACTTCTTTTAACAATTTGAGCCAATTCATCTTTTGTATAAAATTCTAAACGGTGTATTATTCCAAATCTGTCTCTTAAGGGTCCCGATAGTGCCCCTGCCTTTGTTGTAGCCCCTATGAGGGTAAATTTTTGAACAGGTACGCGCATAGTTTTAACCGTCTGGCTTTTTCCTGTAGTTAAATCAATAAAAAAATCTTCCATTGCGGGGTATAAAATTTCTTCCGCCACCTTATTTAATCTGTGAATTTCATCTATAAATAAAATTTCACCGGCTTTAAGTGTCATTAAAATTCCTATAATATCCCTCGGGCGTTCAAGTGCCGGAGCAGATGTGATTTTGATTTCAACCCCGCATTCATTTGCAATAATATTTGCAAGTGTGGTTTTTCCTAATCCCGGGGGTCCGTAAAATAAAAGATGGTCCAAAGGTACGTTACGACGCCTTGAAGCCTCAATTGAAATTTTAAGTGTTTCTTTTAGTGATGATTGGCCTATATATTCATCAAAAGTTTTCGGGCGGATTGTCTTTTCATATGTTTCATCAAATTCATTCGAAACTGCCTCTAAATCATTTGATTTTTGAGGCAGTTTTTGAATTTTACCATCCCGCTTTCCGGGATTATTTTTATTGTCGTCGTCTGAAATTATCATTATCTTTCGTCATTTCTGAACTTTCGCCCTGCGTACAGGCTCACGCGTATCGCCCCAGCTCTACGGTTCCCTTTGCAGTTTCAGAATCTTTCGGCAGCTTGATTATCTTAAAAATCTAAGCCAGATGTATACTGTGCTCATTAAAAGTGCAAGCATTGTTATAGAAAAACCGTACTTTAAAAATCTCATAAATGAAATCGGACAGCCGTTTTTATGTGCTGTTTCAGATACTATAACATTTGCGGCAGCACCGATTATTGTCATGTTGCCGCCAAGGCATGCACCCAGTGATAAACACCACCACAACGGATGAGTGTATTCAGCTCCTTCAATTGATTGAATGGTTGCAAGCATCGGTGCCATTGTTGCAGTGTATGGAATATTATCGATAATTCCTGATAAAATGCCTGATGCCCATAAAATAATCATTGATGTAGCGGCTTGAGAACCTTCCGTTACCTTTAAAAGCCATTTCGCCATTAAATCAATACCGCCTGAAGCTTCTAAACCGCCAATAATGATAAATAAGCCGATAAAGAAGAAAATGGTATTCCATTCAACACTTATTAATAACTTGGCAGGTTTTTCAAATACCATAAGGATTGAAGCACCTATCATGGCAATTAAATATGTAGGAATGTGCGTAATATCGTGCGTTACAAAGCCTAAAATAACAAGTGCTAAAACAATACCTGAACGGATTGCAAGCCCTTTATGAAGAATTGTTCTTGAATTATCAATTTCAGCTACCATAGCCATTTTTTCAGGGGTGCTTTTTAATTGTTTTCTGAATACAAAAATCAAAATTCCGATTGTAACAAATAGAATTAATGCAACAATATCAGTTAACTCTTTAACAAAGTCCATAAAACTGAACCCTGCAGCTGAGCCTATGATGATATTCGGCGGGTCACCTATTAATGTTGCCGTGCCGCCTATATTTGAACATAAAACCTCTGTGATTAAGAAAGGAATCGGGTCAAGTTCAAGCTTTTTGCAGGCAACAAATGTTATAGGCATAACAAGAATTACTGTTGTAACATTATCCAAAAATGCACTTGCAACAGCAGTAAATAAGGCAAGAGCAAAAAGAACAAGTTTCGGTTTGCCTTTTGTCAGCTTTAACATCTCATTTGCCATCCATTTGAACATACCGCTTCTTGCACAGATATGCACAATAATCATCATTGATACAAGCAAAAATATTACATTGAAATCAATAAAGTTAGCAAAATATTCCCCTAAACTTTCCGGGGTTTTTTCAGAACTTAAAAGCCCTAAAAATAAAGTTGCACATGCACCGAGAAGTGCCACTGTAACTTTTGAAATCTTTTCCCATGCAATAAAAATATACGCTATGATTAAAATAATTGCACTTATCATAACGGCATTTTGCTGCACTAATTCATGCAAATGTTCCAAAACATCCTCCTTAAATAAATACTAATCTTCTTAATTTTACCCAATCATAAAATATAGTCAAATTAAGGATTGAATGGAAGCAGGTTTAATAGCTATAAAAATATCTTTATTACATTAGCTCAAAATCAAGGCAAGCTATAGCATCTTCTAAACCGTCATTAAAAACCGCGGAGCTTCCAAAAGGATCCATACATTCCTCTTGTGAAATGATTTCCTGGAGCTCTTCCAAACCTTTCTTCAGGTATGCCAAACTATAGCTGTCATCATTAAAAGTTTCCTTAACCTCATATTCACAATCCGGGTGTATAATCAGTTCTGCTTTTGGTTCAATATCTAAACTTTTACGATTATTATTAATTACCTCTATTGTATAAGAACCATCCTTACCCTTGGTGCCATCTTCATTTTTTATAGCGGGGCGCGCTTTTAATAACAATATTTTGTCGCCATCCCATCCAAATTTTTGTAGTTCGATTTCGGGGCATATATCCCATTCCGGCCATTCGTTTCTCAATATATGGAAGGAATCATGGTATACTATGCTTTTAATTAAATCAGTATGATATTGATGGTAAATGGTTCTGTATTTATCTCCAAATCTGTATTCTGAGCTGTAATTTTTTTCCCAAGCTTCACTTTTATTTCTTATTGGTGCCTTAATACCATATCGTAATCTTTCCCAAGGTCCGTATTCTTTTTCAAACGCTGTATCCCTGTTTATAAAAACATCTTTTGGCACATGCTTATAAGCTTCATGGTTATCGCCTTGTTTGCGATTTGCGGTAAAATTATTAAAATTCAAATTTCTTGTATAATTTGAAACAATTCCTGTTACTCTCATTATTATCTCCCATTTTTATTATAAGAAACCTGAAAATTATTTTTTTTGTCAGATTGTATTTATAAAAATAGAACATAAACAATCGGGTAGATAATTACTTTATTTTGTTTATGGTAATATGGTTTTAATAATAAACTTATATTAGGGGAGAATTATGGGCGTCATTGATGTATTGCTTAAAGTTTTTAAAGATCCAAACGACAGAAAAATTGCTAAAATCATGCCTGTTGTAGAACATATTAATCATTTTGAAGAAGATTTCATGAAGCTTTCTGATGATGAATTGAAAGCTAAAACAGCAGAGTTTAAGGAAATTTTGGCAAAGAGGGAAACTTCAAGCGATTATAAAACAGATAGAGTACTTGAAAAAGAAGCACTTGATAAAATTCTTCCCGAGGCTTTTGCTGTTGTGCGCGAGGCTGGCCGCCGCGTTTTAAACATGCGTCATTTTGATGTACAGCTTATAGGCGGAATTTTTCTTCATGAAGGACATATTGCCGAAATGAGAACAGGGGAAGGAAAAACCCTTGTTGCAACCCTGCCTGCTTATTTGAATGCTCTCACCGGCAAGGGTGTCCATATAATCACTGTAAATGATTACCTTGCCCAGCGTGACCGTGATTGGATGGGAAAAATCTTTGAATTTTTAGGTTTAACTGTTGGGGTAATTCTATCAACCGACAGTTTTGATTTTGCAAAGAAAAAAGCAGCATACGCATGCGATATTACATACGGCACAAATAATGAATTCGGGTTTGATTATTTAAGGGATAATATGGCAACAAGTGTTAACGCACTTGTTCAAAGACCCTATAATTATGCAATTATTGACGAAGTTGACAGTATTTTAATTGATGAAGCAAGAACTCCTTTGATTATCTCGGGCCGGCTTGAAAAATCTGCCGCAACTTATCAATTAATGGCGCGTATCGCTCCGCAGCTGGAAAAAATTACTCATTATGAAGTAGATGAAAAGAATAAAAATATAATTTTCACGGAAGATGGTATTGATAAAGCGCAGGAGCTGCTCGGGGTAGACGATTTATTTGATATCCAGACTCAGTATGCCCATCATCTTTTGCAAGCACTTAAAGCTAAAGAATTATTCATAAAAGACACGGATTATGTTGTGCGTGATAATGAAGTAATGATTGTGGATGAATTTACGGGCCGTCTGATGCAGGGAAGAAGATGGTCTGATGGACTTCATCAGGCAGTTGAAGCAAAAGAGGGAGTGCCCATCCAGGATGAAACCCAAACTCTGGCAAGCATTACCTTTCAGAATTTATTCAGACTTTATCCTAAATTGTCCGGCATGACGGGTACTGCTATGACAGAAGAAGCCGAATTCGGTAAAATCTACAATCTTCCAGTTACGGCAATCCCTACAAATAAGCCTGATATCAGGATAAATGAGCCTGATGCAATTTTTAATAAAACGGTTACGAAATATAAAGAAGTGATTGAAGAAATCGTAAAAATGTCTAAAATCGGCAGACCGACTCTTGTGGGTACAATAAGTATTGAAAGGTCTGAATTGATTTCAAATCTTCTAAATCAGGCCGGTATTAAGCATAACGTATTGAATGCCAAACATCACCAGAAGGAAGCCTATATTATTGCTCAGGCAGGCCGTGTCGGTGCTGTTACCATTGCAACAAATATGGCAGGAAGAGGAACGGATATTTTATTGGGCGGAAACCCTGAATATCTTGCAAAAGAAGAGCTTGATTCAAGAGGAATAACCCCTGATAATCCAAAATATGAAGAATTAAAAGAAGAGGCTCTGATTAAAGCGCGCGCCATAACCGAAGAAGAACATAAAAAAGTAATCGAGCTTGGCGGCTTACATGTTATAGGGACCGAACGCCATGAATCCCGCCGTATTGATAACCAGCTTAGGGGACGTGCTGCAAGGCAGGGTGACCCCGGGTCTACTAAATTTTTCTTATCACTGGAAGATGATTTGATGAGAAAATTTGGCGGAAACATTATAGCGCAGTTTATGAGCGATGATATGGTGATAAATTCACCTCTCATTACACGCCAGATTGAATCAGCCCAGAAAAAGGTTGAAACTCATTACTTTGACATAAGAAAATCTG
>CAQTPN010000056.1 GCA_948888345.1 uncultured bacterium
AGCAGCACCTTCTGCTTGAATACCCATCATTTTAGGCAGGTGAGATGATTTTTTGAGGTTATAAAATTCTTTATATCCTTTCCAATAAGCCGTGATATTTCCTGCATTTCCAACAGGAATAAAATGGTAATCAGGCGCATCTTCAAGTGCTTCAATGATTTCAAAAGCACCGGTTTTTTGTCCTTCAATTCTATATGGGTTTACTGAATTTACAAGCGTGATGGGATAATTTGCAGAAATCTCGCGAACAGCATCAAGTGCCTCATCAAAATTACCGTTTATTGCAATAACCTCAGCTCCGTACATCATAGCCTGAGATAATTTTCCAAGCGCAATGTAACCATCCGGAATTAATACATAACATTTTAAACCGGCTCTTGCACCATATGCAGCAGCTGCAGCTGATGTATTTCCCGTTGATGCACAGATTATTGCTTTTGAACCTTCTTCTTTAGCTTTTGAAACAGCCATTGTCATGCCGCGGTCTTTAAAGCTTCCCGTTGGGTTTGAGCCTTCATATTTTAAATAAATTTCAGCATCCAAACCTAAATGTTTTGCCAAATTATCCGCCTTAATCAAAGGAGTGTTCCCTTCACAGAGTGTAACAAAAGGCGTTTTATCACTAACAGGCAGATATTCTTTATATTTATCAATTAATCCGTTGTATCTCATCTTACATTACCCTTATTAAATTATTAATTTCAATATTGTGTGCTTTTAATTTATCGATAGCGTTTTGAATATCGGCCTCTGCCGCCTCTTCCGTTATAACGATAACCTGAGCGGTATTATCCGGATTTACCCCTTTTTGAAGAAGGCTTGAAAGGTTAATATTATTCTCTCCGCAAACCGTCCCTATAATACCGATTGTGCCCTTTGAATTCGGAGCCTTGATTGAGATATAATATTTATTTTTTGTATGTTTAATATCAATCTGTTTCGCCATTTCTTTGTGATTGCATCTATGAAGCGGCAAAATCGTATCAGTATGCCCAAATTCACCGGCAATTTGCAAAATATCTCCGACTACAGAACTTGCCGTTGGGAATTCTCCTGCACCCGGGCCTGTAAACATAACCTTGTCAACCGGAAAACCTTCCAATAATACTGCATTTAAGGCATTATTGATTTTTGATATCATATTTTCTTTATCTACAAGCATAGGATGTACTCTTATATCAAGCTCACCCTCTTCTGCCCTCTGGGCTAATCCGATAAGCTTTATTTTATATCCGAGTTCATCGGCAATTTTTATATCATCAGCTGAAATTTTTGTAATGCCTTCTCTATAAATTTTGTTTACATCAATTCTTTTATGGAAAGTAATATTGGCAAGGGTTGCTATTTTATACATAGCATCATATCCTTCAACATCCCCCGTAGGGTCAGCTTCCGCATATCCTAAATCTTGCGCATCTTTCAGGCATTCTTGATATGATATATTTTTTTCTTCCATCTTGGTTAAGATATAGTTTGTAGTGCCGTTTAAAATACCTGCAACTTTAGTGAATTTATTTCCTTTTAATGTGGTCTTAATCGGCCCTATAATTGGAATACCGCCTGCAACTGCCGCTTCATATAAAACAGCAACATTGTTCTCATTTGCAAGGTCAAATATTTTTGCGCCGAATTTTGCCAAAAGCTCTTTGTTGGCTGTCACTATATGTTTTTTATTTTTAATTGCTGTAGTAATTAGTTCATAAGCAGGGTCGCATCCACCTGCAACTTCAACCACAACATCAATTTCAGGATTATTTACAATCTTAAAAGGGTCATCCGTTATATTTTTAACTTCAACATCCCTTTTTTTGTTTAAATTTCTAACCGCAGCCTGTACAATTTCTACATTGTTAAAATTCTCCAAAACTTTAACAACTCCGCATCCTACTGTACCAAGGCCGATAATACCAATTTTTAATTTCTTATTTTCCATAAAGAAATTATACAATAAAAAAACTTTTTAATACTAAAATGTTTGATGTATTATTTAATATGGATAATAAATTTAAAATATTTTTGGAGAGATTTACTATGGCCAATGAACTAAGTGATATCAGGGTAAGAATAGCACCGTCCCCAAGCGGAAACCTTCATATAGGAACAGCAAGAACCGCTTTATTTAACTATTTATACGCAAAAAAAACAGGCGGAAAATTCGTTTTAAGAATTGAAGATACCGATTTAGAACGAAGCAACGCAGAATACACCCAAAATATTTTTGACAGCTTAAAAGCTCTGGGGCTTCAGTGGGATGAAGGACCAGATGTTGGCGGGGAATATGGCCCTTATTATCAAAGTGAAAGATTTGATATTTATCCGAAATATGCTCAAATGCTTGTAGATAAAGGCTATGCTTATGAATGTTTCTGCACAACGGAAGATTTAGATAAAGAAAAAGAAGAAGCCGTTAAAAACCATAAACCTTATGTATATTCAAGAAAATGCCTTAATTTAACGGAAGAACAAAAGGCAGAACTTAAAGCAAAAGGAATTAAACCATCTATAAGATTTAAAGTTGAACATAAAGAATTGATTTTTAATGACCTTGTTAAAGGCGAATTAAAGTTTGATACAAGCCTTATCGGCGATTTTGTAATTATGAAATCAAACGGCACGCCCACTTATAATTTTGCCGTTGTAATTGATGATATGTTAATGAAAATTTCCCATATCATAAGAGGAGAGGACCATATTTCAAATACCCCTAAACAAATCTTAATTTATGAAGCACTTGGCGCGCAAGTACCGAAATTTGGCCATTTAGGGATGATTTTAGCACCTGACAGAAGCAAATTATCAAAACGCCACGGCGCAACTGCAGTTTCTGATTTTGTAAAACAAGGATATTTAACCGATGCCTTGATAAATTTTGTTGCACTTTTAGGATGGGCACCGTCAGATGGTCATGAAATCAAGCCTGTAGCAGAAATTGCGGAAGATTTCAGAATTAATGAAATTTCAAGCAGCAATTCAATTTTTGAATACGATAAATTAAACTGGATGAACGGCCAATATATTAAGAAAATGGATATTTCAAAATTAACCGATATGGTTATTCCCTTCCTTGCAAAATACGCTGATATGGAATACGGCTTAAAAAATATGAGCCGTTCAAATCTTGAAAAGATGGTTGAAATAACACGCGAGCCCATAACAACATTAAATGAAATGGAACACGACTGCGCTTATTTCTTCGGCTATGATGTTGATTACACGGAAGGAGTTGAAACACTTCAAAAACCTGAAGCAAAAACTGTTCTGCATAGAGTAATGGAGTTAATTGACGGATGGGATTTTGAAAGTGATGAAAATATCCACGATGTTTTAGCAGATTTAAGGACAGAATTTAAAGAAAAACATAATATGAAGCCAAAAGAAACAATGTGGGCCGTTCGTGCTGCAATTACAGGCAGAACAAAAGGTGCCGATATGGCAAAAACAATGACAATTCTTGGAAAAGATACCTGCATACACAGAATTCAAAAAGCATTGGAAAGCGGATTTTGCGGGACGTAGCAGTGAAACGAACGTCCTTTGTGAACAGCCTGATGAAGGCTGTGAACCCGCAATAATCCAAGAAAAAAGGTAAAGTTGAAAAATTATCTTATTAATATTATAATGGATGATAACTTTACTGTGGAGAAGAAATGGAAATAGACCAGAGTCTGCTGTTTAATACACTTTTAATTATATTTCTGCTTTTTGCAAACGGATTTTTTGTAGCATCAGAATTTGCGCTTGTTTCCGTCAGAAGAACAAGACTCTCCCAGCTTTCAAAAGAAGGGAATAAAGAAGCGGATATTGCAATTGAATCTATCGACCATATGGATAGGTCAATTGCTGCAACCCAATTAGGAATTACAATCGCAAGTATCGGCCTTGGTTGGGTCGGCGAAGCTACAATTGTAAGATTTATTGAACCTGTGTTTCATTTTCTTCCCGAATCAATGAGGGGAGTTGCAACTCATTCTCTTGCAGTATCTATTGCTTTTGCTCTTGTTACGTTAATGCATGTAATCATAGGTGAATTGATGCCAAAATCTATCGCCCTTCAATACACCGAAAAAACGGCGCTTGTGGTTGCAAAGCCTATGTATATAGCAAGTAAAATTTTTGCACCGTTTATTTTTATATTAAACGGAATTGGAAATTTTCTTTTATCTTTATTGAAAATTCCTCCGGCGCATGCAGGGCATCTGGTTCATTCTGTTGAAGAACTGGATATGATAATAAATGAATCCCATAAAGAAGGGGTTTTAAACGATACTGAAAAAGAAATTTTATCAAATGTATTTAAATTTTCGGATATACAGGCAAAACAAGTAATGGTTCCCCGTCCTGATATGACCTGTATTCCCATTGATATTGACCAGAATGAATTAAATAAAATTATTCTTGATACACAGTATACAAGGTATCCGGTTTACAGTGAAGATTTAGACCACATTGCAGGCATCTTGCATATTAAAGATATTTTCCCTTTAATGATGTCGGGTGCAGAAATTAAGCTTTCTGAAATTATAAGAAAACCTATGCTTGTACCTGAAACAATGACTATTGATAACCTTATGCTTGAGTTTAAGAAAAATAAAACCCAGATGGCATTTGTTATTGATGAATTCGGCTGTGTTTCAGGACTGGTAACACTTGAAGATATTTTGGAAGAAATCTTTGGCGAAGTGCAGGATGAATTTGATGAAGAAGAAGCCGATATAAGACAGATTTATGAAAATGAATACATTGCAAATGCAATGATGAGAATCGATGAATTTAATGAATATTTTTGTCTTGATGACAATAATGCAGAAGTTGAAGATGAAGATATTGAAACAATAGGCGGGCTTGTTGTAAAGAATTTAGGCCACATTGCAAATGAAGGCGACACAACACAGATTGATAATTTTGAATTCAGAGTTATCGAAGTTGATAACGCAAGAATTGTTAAATTAAAGATTAAAAAGCTTGAGCCTGCAAATGAAACAGATGAAGCTTCAAAGGAATAAATTATGGAAATTATGGCGGCAATTATTGCACTAATATTTTTAGGAGTAATTATAGGGCTTTTTATAAATGTTTTCTGGCTTGGCTTCGGGCTTGTTTTGTATTTTGTGCCGACAATTATAGCAGCATATAAAAAACATCCGCAGATACTCTGGATATTTTTAATTAACCTGTTTTTCGGCTGGAGTGTTGCAGGGTGGATAATTCCATTATTATGGGCATTTGACTGCGATAAAATTTTAATGGATTTTATTGAATATAGAAAAGCAAAAAATGCAAAAGATGCAACAATAGAATGGGAAATTGTAAAAGAAACCTCAAACCAGCCTAATGAAGCTGAAAACAAATAACCCTGTCTATTTTAGATAAATCTTTTTCAATAAATTTAAGGTCAAAACCCTGTTTTCGGGCAATTTCAGATACAATACCGCTCTGGCTTATACCGTTTGTAAAACCAAGTTCAAAAAGTACATACCCGTTGGGTTTAAGATGTTTTTTTGCCCCCTCAAGAATACGGCGGTAAAATTCAACTCCATCTTTATCCCCCGCAAAAAGTGCCAGATGAGGGTCAAAATTTTTCACATTATCATCAAGCGTGTCTTTAAGAGAAAGCGGTATATAGGGCGGATTTGACACTATTATATCAAATTTTTCATCCTCATATATTGATGAAAAAATATCCGATTTTCTAAAAACTACGCGCCTTTGCTGCTCAAGTGCCTCCATATTCTTAATAGCAATTCTTAAAGCAGCTGTGGAAATATCTATCCCAATAACCTCTAATGTACGCCCGCCCGCAGTTTCAGCCCCGCATCCGGTTAGCCCGCAGGTATTATCCGCACAGTTAAATTCCGGTAAATTCTTTGAGATTTCTATGGCAATACACCCCGTACCCGTTCCGATATCGAGAATTTTTAAATCTCCGCCCGCAGGATTTTTACCCGTATTGCGCGCAATATCAACTGCCTTCTGCACAAGAATTTCAGTTTCGGGCCTCGGGATTAACACATCAGAATTTACAAAAAATTTATCCCCCATAAAATATGAAAAGCCTGTCAAATGCTGAATTGGCGCACCGGTTTCAACCCTTTTTCGAGCAAGTGCCCATATTTCATCTTCATTTTGGATAGCACAGCCTGTAATAATTTCTTCAATTGAAAACCCGCTAATCCCGCATACCAGAAATTCGGCCTCTGCCCTTGCATCATTTGCCTCAAGCCCGTTTTCCATAAAAAATTTTTGAATACGTTTAATCACCCGCATCCTCCGAAGGTTCAATAATATCCATTATCCAGTTTCTAAGGTCGAGCCTTGAAGCATTTTCAATATCATTTAACGGCACACCGTGCGCTTTTGCAACCTTTTCATAATAATAAAGCTGTTTTTTGGTAGGCTTCATTTTGCTCATTTTAAAATCCTGTGCTTTTTTTCGAAATTCTCTTGCCTTCGCTTTTTGTGCCTCTAAAATAGGTTTTTGCGCCTCTTTATATTTTAATTCTTCAAAAACAGCTCCTGCAAAAAGTTTAAATTCCCTGTAAAAATCTTCATTTTCAAAATACTCAATCACAAACTCAAAATGCGGATTTTCAATTTCATTATAATAATTCTCTTCTTCTGCAAATTTATCGAAAATATCCTCCACGCTAAGGTTAGCATGTTTTTTTATAAAAGATTTTAAATAGCTTAAAAGCTGTGATTTTTGCCTTGGCGTAAGGTATAAAAACAAATTCTGCTTTATTTGGTATATGTTTAGCATCTTATAAATCTTCAATATTGAATTTTTTAGCCCGCTTGAAATCTAAAAATGCGCCCATAATGGGGTTGGTGGCATTTTTAAAAAAAGAAACCGCACTTCTTTCCGCATCATCTTTATCAGAAGCGGACTTTTCGAGGGTTTTAGCCTGCCTTTTTAAATCTAAAAATTCAATTTTTTCTTCATCCATAAGATTATTGTATCATCCTTTATATATTATTAAAAGCAAAATGTTCGGCAATATTGCCTTAAAAGCAAAAAAAACGGGTGTTGAAGGTTACAGGTCAACACCCTTTTGAAAAATTGTTTATCGTAAATTTTAATCCAGCCGTGTACTCTTGTATTCAAGGATTACAAAGCCGTTTCCTCCATTACCGCCTTGTCCTCCTGTTTTGTTGAGTACTGCTCCTCCTCCGCCTCCTCCGCCGAAGGTTCCATTGTTTCCTTTGGCTGATGCACTTGGATTTGTAACATTGCATATTCCTTCATAAAGAGGAGATAATATTGAGGTTCCGCCGCATCCAGGGCGCATAGGGCCGGCTTCGCCTTTTGCTCCATCATTTGATTTGACACTGGCAGCACATACTGCATTTCCGTCCTCATCTTTTGTATTAAATATACACGCAAGATAACCGCCGATTCCGCCATAATCATCAGAAGCTGCCTGTCCAGATATAATGCTCATATTTCCTTGAACATACTCTTTATATTCATCTGAAAAATCATTAGGAATTTTCATTTCAACACCGTGGTCGCCTGCATCAATATTACCGTTATTCCCCATTTTGCCACCTTTTGCTTTATGGATAACGGTTTTTCCACCAGAAAGAATGCCAATTGAAGTTTCGCCGCCATCTCCGTTTGTGCCAAGACTTGATGTTTCAAATAAATCAGGGTCATCATCACCTGTAGAGCCTGTTATTCCGCCGCCTCGGCCTATTCTTATCTTCATTATTCTTTTTGAGGTATCGCCATCAAAGTTAGTTACAACCTTCTTTACAATTTCCCCTGCTGTTCCGCCTCCACCATTGGAACCGCCCCATTCAATGTAAATGTAGCCGTTTGCACCCCTGCCACCTGTACCAAATGTTGTATCTGCACCACCTCCACCTCCACCACCACCTGCACCGTATGATG
>CAQTPN010000057.1 GCA_948888345.1 uncultured bacterium
TTGTAACATTTTTAGTTTTATTTGTACAGTTCGCATTTTGAAGGTATAATTAAAATTATCAAGAGATTAAATTGGAATTTGATGAGAAAGCTTTATAAAACTTCATTAATATCAATGCTTGTCTGTATCCTATTTTTTAACGAGGGTGCAGCAAATGCATTTGAATTTAAAAATCCCTTTAAAAAGAAAAAAGGGCATGTTGAAGAATTAAATAAAGTGCCCAAAGAAGCAGAAACAGAAGCTCCCGCCGTTTATTCAACAAATGAAGAAGAATATACCGGAGATTTGGAAGCAGTTCATATCAAAGATATTGAAATATATGGAAATAATTTAATTGAAACAAGCTTTATTAAGGGGCAGTTAAGTTCAAAGGAAGGATACCCTTTTAACAGAAAAAATGTTGCCAATGATTTAAATAAACTTTACAAATCAGGATACTTTACGCAAAATATCAGAGCACTTCCTATCAAACTTGATAACGGCAATGTAAAATTAAGAATTATTGTTGAAGAAAATCCGCCTATTGAAGGGTTTTTAATCACGGGAAACAAATCTTTAAGCACTTATGAAATTATGGAAATCCTTAAAGATTTAGAAGGAAAACCACAGAATATACTTGCCATAAATTCTGCTATTGAAAGCATACAGGAACTTTATGCAGGTAAAGGGTATATTTTAGCAAAGGTTACAAACCTGCAGGATGACCCCGATAATATAATCACAATCAGGATTGATGAAGGGATTATAGGCGATATAAAGGTTGAAGGAAACAATAAAACAAAAGATTTTATTGTTAAAAGAAATATTCTTCAAACTCCCGGGGAAGTTTACAATGAAAATCTCATGAGGGGCGATATTATGCGCCTTATGGGCACGCAAGCCTTTAAAGATGTTCAAAGAGAAATAAAATTTAACGAAGAAACCGGCCAGTATGACATCATTGTTCAATTAGACGAGCAGAGAACAGGAAGAATTTCTTTAGGGGTCGGAATTGACTCCAGTTCAGGATTTTTTGGCTCAGTTGGTTTTGGAGAAAATAATTTTAGGGGCTTAGGACAGAAGCTGAATTTAAATGTAATGGCCGGAACAGGTATATTAATGCACGATTCAAGTGTTTTAAGACGCGCAAATCTGCAGGCCGAGCTATCGTTTTTAGAACCTCATTTTAAATCAGATAACCAATCTTTGGGCTTTAGAGCCTTTGCAAGAAATTTCGGCAGTTATCAGGTGCCGCTTGCAATTGAAGAAAGATACGGCGGTGATATCACAATTTCAAGAGCATTTAAAAATGCGAAAAACTTGTCTGGAAATTTCAGCATAGGAGTTGAAAATGTCCATCTAAAAGAGGGCGACTGGGGCAAAATTGTAAATTTATATAATAGCCGCGGGATTCCGCTTTCAGAGAGGGAAAAACAGCTCGAGGACGGATTTTACGCTAAAATTATGCCCGCACTTGTTTATGATACAAGAGATAATATTATAAATACAAGGCGCGGGGTATTAGCAAAAGTCAGCCTGGAAGAGGCTTTCAGTTTCTCTGATGCAGACAGCTACGGTAAATTAAACGGTGTTTTGAAGAAATTTATACCTGCCGGAAGAAAATCTTCATTAGTATTAACAGCAAGGGGCGGCGGAAAGATAAACGGCGATTTGCCCGAATTTGCAGCATATACGCTTGGCGGGCCGTATTCACTCAGGGGCTTTAACATTGCTGAAGCAGGCTCCGGAAACGGTTTTATGATGGGTAGTGCAGAATTTAGATTTCCAATACCATTTTTGGACCGCTTAACTTCAAACTCTTTCTTGAACAATATCAGAATTGCAGGGTTTGTTGACGGCGGAAAGGTATTCAGCACAACGCTTACAGACAGATTATACGATAGACCGGGATACGGTATCACAGCAGGTGTCGGCGTAAGATTATTCATTCCGGGCTTAGGACCGATTAACCTTGACTACGGTATTCCTTTAACAAATACGAAAGGTTCAGGCAGCGGCGGCTTCTTCACATTTGGTATGGGCGATTACCTATAATATTGTTGAGTTTTAGCTTGATTACAGCAATTATGCTTTTAAAAATACGCCTTAAATTCCTAATATAAGTGGATTTAAGGCGTATTAACGTTTAAAACGCTTGCGTGGCAATATTTTAAGGTACTTTTAGCTTAAAAGAATGATTAAAAACATATAAAACACAAGTAATAAAAAATAAATGCCGGATACAAAACTCTAAATCAAGCTTATATCCGGCATTTTAACATATTTAAAATCTGAAAACAGAGTTAGGGCTTTATTCCTCAAGATTCAGATTAGTTTGAGATACCCCATCTGAGGCCTCTTTTATTTCATTTTCAAGTGCAGCCTTTTTCACGGCATCGTCTTCATCAGGCTCAACAATTTTATTAACTGAAACAACATAATCGTTTTCGCCCAGATTTTGAACTTTAACACCGGTCGCAGGGCGTCCCTGTCTTGAAATTGAAGAGGCACTAACCCTTGTTACGACACCGTTTGCACTTACAACCATAATCTCATCTTTTTCTTCAACGATAGTTAAGGCTACAAGTCTTGATTGGGCTGATTTAAACTTGGTGGCTATAAGGCCCAAACCGCCTCTATTTTGAGGTCTGAACTCGGATAATTTTGAACGTTTTCCAAAACCGTCACTTGTCATAACAAGTAAATCCGCATCGTAATCCCTCGGAACCACATCACAGCCTACAATTGTATCACCCGTCCTTAATTTCATTGAATTAACACCGCGTGCTGAACGTCCTAAAGGTCTAAGGTCTGAAATTGCAAACCTTATTGCCATACCGCAGCTGGTGCCGATAATGATTTCATCATTATCCTGAGCGAGTTTCACCCAGTTTAGAGTATCATTTTCTTCTAAACCTATTGCTATAATGCCGTTTCTTCTGATGCTGGCAAAGTTATCAAGGCTGATACGCTTGATATAGCCGGCTTTTGTAAGCATTATTAAATTTGTTTTTGCATCAAATGCGCTTACCGGTACAACTGCCGTTATAGTTTCATTCTGTTCAATCGGAAGAACATTTATAATCGGCAAGCCTTTAGATTGCCTTGAGCCTTCAGGGAAGTCATACACATTCAAGCTGTATACAACACCTTTTGAAGAGAAGAACAGAACCTTATCGTGCATCATAGCGGTAAAGAAGTGGTCAACATCATCATCTTCTTTCGTTTTCATGCCGCCTTTGCCTCTTGTAGCACGGTTTTGCCTTTCAAAGGTATCAAGAGAAATTCTCTTAATATACCCTTGTCTTGTAATAAATACAGCCATTGCAGTATTAGGAGTTAAATCTTCAATGTTTAATTCCCCTTGCTCCGGCAGAATTTGTGTTTTTCTGTCATCCCCGTATTTTTCTTTATCTTCTAAAAGTTCCTGCTTAATCAGGTTTAAAATTCTCTGTCTGTCAGCCAAAATTGCCTCATACTCTGCAATTTTCTTCATTAATTCATCATATTCGGCCCTGATTTTATCCTGCTCCAAGCCGGTTAACCTTCTTAACTGCATTTCCAAAATTGCATTTGCCTGGTCAACATCAAGCCCGAAGCGGTTAATAAGCCCTTCTCTTGCTTCTTCCGTATTTTTAGATTTTTTAATAAGTTCAATTACTTCATCAAGCGCATTTAAGGCAATCATCAAACCTTCTAAGATATGAGCTCTGGCTTTTGCCTTCTTTAAGAAATATAAAGTTCTTCTTGTAATAACTTCAACCCTGTGTTCCACAAATTCGTTCAATACTTCATAAAGGTTTAAAAGCCTTGGCTGCTGGCCTACAAGGGCAACCATATTAACACCGAATGAACTCAACAGAGCAGTTTGTTTATATAAATTATTCCTTACAACATCAGGTTTTGCATCACGTTTCAATTCAATAACGATGCGCATGCCATCTCTGTCTGATTCATCACGGAGGTCTGAAATACCCGTGATTTTACCATCTTTAACAAGTTCTGCTATTTTCTCAATTAATGCAGCTTTGTTTACCTGATAAGGAATTTCGGTTACAATAATTGCCGTTCTTGACTGGCGTCCGCCGCCGCCTTGAATTTCCTCAATGGTAGACACTGCAGACATTTTTATTGAACCACGGCCTGTTTCATAGGCTTTTTTAATTTCCGATGTGCCGATAATTGTTGCAGCAGTAGGGAAATCCGGCCCTTTTATATATTCCATAAGCCCGTCAATTGTAATATCCGGGTTATCAATTAAAGCTATTGTTCCATCCACAATTTCACATAAATTATGAGGCGGAATGTTTGTTGCCATACCGACAGCAATACCTGAAACGCCGTTCAATAAAAGCATCGGAAGCCTTACAGGAAGCACGGCAGGTTCAACAAGCGAACCGTCAAAGTTTGGAGTAAATTCAACCGTTTCGCAATCAATATCTGCAAGCATCGAGGTTGTAATTTTGTGCATTCTGGCCTCAGTATACCTCATTGCGGCAGCACCGTCGCCATCAACAGAACCAAAGTTTCCATGACCGTCAACCGTTAAGTATCTGGTTGAAAAATCCTGAGCCATACGAACAAGAGCTTCATAAACCGCTGTATCGCCATGGGGGTGGTATTTACCGAGAACTTCACCGACAATTCTTGCGCATTTTTTAAACGGTTTATCAGGTGCCATCCCAAGCTCATTCATAGCAAATAAAATACGTCTGTGAACAGGCTTCAGGCCATCCCTTACATCAGGAAGCGCACGGCCGACTATAACACTCATAGCATAGTCGATATATGACCTTTTCATTTCATCTCTTATATTAATGGGAACAATTTTTCCATGATCAAATAAATTTGTCTGACTCAAAATAAACTCCTTCAAAGTGCCTGATGATAATATTTTACAACAAATATAGGGCATGACAAACAAAAAGGAGGGTTTATTATATAAAATTTTGTAAAGAAAATGTAATTTATGTTAAAGAATAAAATATAAAATTCCGATAGAAAAACTATAGATTAATAGGATAAAGGTTTAATTAATATGGATGGCATAACAGGCATAGGCGCAACAGCAGGAAATCCTTATACAAGCGAAGTGCAGGAGGTTAATCAGGAAGAGGCTGCAAAAGAAACGCAGACAACAGCAGGCAGCAGTACTGCAAGCACTCAAAATGAAGAGGATGCCTACATAGATACATCAGATATGGTGGATGATACGGATTTTGAGGCAGAAACAAAAAGCACCGAGGCAAAGGCACCTGAAGATGACGGCACATATACATACTACAGCGACGGCAGAAAGGCCGGAAGGACAACCGTTGATGAAAACGGTGAAACAAAAAAGGTGACATATAATTACGATACAAACAATCAATATTCGGGAAAAACTGTTGAAAAGGGAGACAGAACAACAGAATACAACAGTGAAAATAAAAAAGTATCAAGCACAAGAACATATGCCGATAAAGACGGCTATCAGCTTACTGAAGATAGGACCTACGATGAAAACGGAAAAATAAATAAAAGAACAATTACAAACAGCAAGGGCGAAACCGTTCAGGAAGATACAGACTATGTATATAATGCAGACGGCAAGGTGCAGAGCAAAAAAGTTACAAAAAACGGCAAAACAGAAACAAGAACCTATACCTATAATAAAAACGGCAAAAAAGAAACCATGAGCACCGGCAATAAAACCGTGTACTATGATGAAAACGGCAACAAAACAAAAACCGAAAAGAAATATACAACGGGCGGAAAAAGCTATGTTGAAACAATAAAATACGATGAAAACGGCAAGGTAAAAAGCAAAGTTATAAAGGATGCTGACGGAAACGTTGTATCAAAGCACAAGGACTATGAATACAATGAAAACGGAAAGGTAAAAAGCAAAACAATAACAAAAAACGGCAAAACAAGGCAGATAGAATACACATACGATAAAGACGGAAACCTTGCAACAAGAACCGTTAAGGACAAAGGCGGCAACATTCTAAAAGAAAGCAAATATTCAGACTACAGCACCGATGATAAGGGCAGAACAACAAGAAATGTTGAAGTAAAAGACGGCAATGGTGAAATAACAGGCTACAGAAAACAAACACTCGGTGAAAACGGAAAAACAATTGAAAGCAAAAAATACGATAAAGATAATAAACTTGAAAGCAAGACATTCAAAGATGAAAACGGACAAATTTCAAGAATAATGACCTACGGCAGCTGGGAAAAAGGCGAAGACGGCACAAGGGTAAGAAAATGTGAAATCAAAAATGCAAACGGCGAAATCGTAGGATACAGAATTGATACAAAAGATAAAGACGGCAATGTATCGCGGGAATTTCAAAATTCAAAAGGCAAAGAAAGCAAAAGAAGTGCCGTGATGTATGATTAGTAATTAAAAGCCTCCAAAATACGGGGGCTTTTGAATTTTTTGTTTTTTTATTCGTTTTGATATACAATTTTTCTATGGATAAGAAAATTAAAACTGCGGTTATATTCGGCACAAGGCCCGAGGCTATTAAGATGGCACCCCTTGTTTTAGAGCTTAAAAGATGCTCTGAATTTGAGCCTGTTGTAATTGTGACAGCACAGCACAGGCAAATGCTTGACCAGGTGCTTGATTTATTTAATATCACCCCGGATTTTGATTTAAATTTAATGAAGCCTAATCAAAATTTATGGGGTTTAACTTCCGATATTCTTCTTGAGACAAAAAAGATTTTTGAAGAGATTAAACCTGATATAGTGCTTATGCATGGAGATACAACAACTGCTTTTGCAAGTGCCTTGAGTGCGTTTTATGCAAGAGTGCCTGTTGGCCATGTGGAGGCAGGGCTTCGAACCTTTAACAAAGATTATCCTTTTCCTGAGGAGATTAACAGGGTTTTAGCGGATGCTGTTTCAGATTTACATTTTGCACCGACAGAGGGTTCAGTTCAAAATCTTTTAAATTCAGGAATAAAAGAAGGTGTTTCAAACGGCGGCCCCGACAGCATTTACGAAGATGGAAGAAGGATTTATAAAACAGGAAACACGGTAATAGATGCACTTTTATATACCGTTGAAAAAAATGTGGATTTATCTTATCTTAGGCTTTCAAGTGATTTGAAAACCGTTCTTTTAACCTCCCACAGAAGAGAAAATTTCGGCAGGCCCTTAGAAAATATTTGCGATGCAATTTTAGATATTGTAAGAGAAAATGAAGATATCGAAGTTGTCTACCCCGTACATTTAAACCCCAACGTACGGAATACCGTATTTAAAAAACTTGATAAGGTCGACAGGATAAAACTTATTGAACCATTGGATTATGCACCGTTTTGCGCTTTGATGAAGCACGCGCACATAATTTTAACAGATTCCGGCGGAGTACAGGAAGAAGCACCATCACTCGGGGTACCCGTGCTTGTTTTAAGGGATGAAACAGAAAGGCCGGAGGCAGTGGAGAGCGGGTGCGTTAAACTTGTCGGAACCGATAGAGAAAAAATTAAATCTACCGTAAATAAGCTTCTATCTGATGAAGAATTTTATAATTCCATGAAAATGGCTGTAAATCCTTACGGGGACGGCCTTGCTTCAAAAAGAATAGCAAATATTATAAAAACAAAGTTTAACAAATAAGCTTTTTAACATTTTTGCAATAATAAATAAATATATTAAAAAACCCGCTTGAAATGAGCGGGTTTTGATAATTATCTTTTTGAGAATTGGAATCTTTTTCTTGCTCTTTTTCTGCCGTATTTTTTACGTTCTTTAATGCGTGCGTCTCTTGTTAATAAACCTTCTTGTTTTAGAGAGGGTTTGAATTCTTCGTTGATTTCAACCAATGCTCTTGAAATAGCAAGCTGGAT
>CAQTPN010000058.1 GCA_948888345.1 uncultured bacterium
CGAGATTCTGAGAGGTGACTGGAGTTCAGACGTGTGCTCTTCCGATCTGTTTTAAATTAAATGCAGAAGTAATAAGCGAAGGAAAAATTACACTTTCTGCCAAAACTCTTGAAGAAATTGTAAATAAACTTTCAAATAAACCCATTGTTTTAAAACTTGATGATGAAACTAATGTAGTTACAATTTCATGCGGAAAGTCAAAATTTGAACTTATCGGCATAAATGCTGATGAATATCCTAAAGTATTTGATGAAACACAGAATGAAGAAGAATTTAAAGAATTTAAAATAAAAACCGGTCTATTAAACAAAGGTATTAAACAAACCGCTTTTTCAACAGCTCAAAATGAAACAGGAAGTGTGCTTTCAGGGGTTTGTTTTAATATAAGTTCAAATATTTTAGAGATGGTTGCAACTGATGGAAACCGCCTGACCCGTGCACGAAAAGACATAGATTCAAAGGAAGAAGAGGTTATGTTTATCTCTCCTTCAAGAACGCTTCTTGAAGTTTCAAGAATAATTTCTATGCTTAAAGATGAAAGTGTAAGATTTATTTTAAAGAAAAACAAAATTGTTTTTGAATTTGAAAATGTAACTTTTCAATCAAGGCTTATTGAAGGAACTTATCCGAAGTATCAACAATTAATCCCTGCAACAAATGAAAAAACCGTGACAATTGACAGAGAAGAATTAATTCAGGCAATTGAACTTGTATCTGTAATGGTAAATGAACGTACAAATATTGTTAAGTTTAATTTTGAAAATAACAGTCTTGAAATAAGCACAAATACACCTGAAGCAGGTTCAGGAAAAGATACTCTTGATATAGAATATGATTATGAAAATTTGTTAATTGCTTTTAATTATAAATATGTTTTAGACAGTTTAAAAAATATGGATTCTAAAAACGTAAAAATAGAGATGTCTACAAATCTTTCAGCATCCATATTTAAACCTGAATCAGAAAATAATGAAGAGGATAATAATTATATCTGCTTGATTATGCCGGTGCAGGTAAGGTAAGGGGAAAATATGAAAGTATCAGCTCAAGTGCCGGCTACTATTGCAAACCTTGGATGCGGATTTGACTGTTTAGGGCTTGCATTACCTGTTTATAATACGGTAACGATTGAAGAAACAGTATTACCCGGTTCTGGAATTGAAATTAATATTTTAAATGATGATAATGAAGAAGATAATTTAAGCAATATCCCGAGAGATAAGACTAATATTGTTTATAAGGCAATAGAGCTATTGTATAACTACATAGGGCAAAGCCCAAATGAATTAAAAATTTCAATTAAAACAGGAATTCCTGTAGCCAGGGGAATGGGTTCTTCAGCTTCTGTTATTGTAGGCGGACTGATTGCTGCAAATGAGCTTCTCGGACGCCCTGCAGATACTGCGGTTTTATTGTCAATTGCAACTGAAATTGAAGGACATCCGGATAATATTGCGCCTGCAATACTTGGCGGTGTAGTTTTATCCGATTGGGAAGATGACGGCTCTGTAGTAACAAGTAAATTACCATGGCCTGAAGATTGGATGGTTACAATTTGTATTCCTGATTATGAATTATCAACAGGAATTTCAAGAAGCGTACTTCCAAAAGAAGTTCCAATGAAGGATGCGGTTTATAATTTAAGGCACTGCGGGATGTTTGTGGAAGCAATCCATACAAAGAATGAAGAATTAATGAAGCTATCATTAAGGGACAGATTGCATCAACCATACAGGACAAAACTTGTTCCGGGGTTAACACAGATTATGAATGAATTAAAACATACAGACGGGGTTTTAGGATGTGTGCTTGCAGGTGCTGGTCCTTCGGTTGCTGTTATTCAAAACGGTACAAAAAATGAAGAGATAAAAGAAATAGTTCATTCAGCATGGAATAACATAAACGTTAACGCTCAAATTTATACTCTTCCTGTTGTTCAGGAAGGCGCAAAAATAATTCTGTAAAAGTTTTATAAAAGTAGAAAAAAGGAGAAAACCATGAAAAAAACAGTTATAACCACACTTTTAGCTTTAGCTTGTGTATTTGGTGTAAATGCTTCATTTGCAGCAATCGGATATGTTGATTACGGTAAAGTATCAACAGACTATTCTTTAGCTAAAAGATACACGGCAGAATTAGATAAAAAACTTGATGCTATCAAAGCTTATACAACAGCTCAAGATAAAAAAATAATGGCTGCAAAGACCGATGCTGAAAAGAAAGCAATCGGTACAGAAGCTATGAAACAATTAAAATTAAAACAACAAGA
The DNA here is from genome assembly GCA_948888345.1 of uncultured bacterium. GTDB lineage: Bacteria > Cyanobacteriota > Vampirovibrionia > Gastranaerophilales > Gastranaerophilaceae > MGBC122484. The sequence continues at coordinate 2,270 of CAQTPN010000058.1, forward strand.
CTATGCTGCAACAAGAACAAGATATGAAAATGATTTAACCGCAAAAGTTGTAGCAGCTGCAGAAAAAGTAAGAGTTGCAAAAAAACTTGATATGATTATTAAGAAAGATGCAAGAGTAACAGGCGGGGTTGATTGTACTCTTGATGTTTTAAATGCTCTTAAATAAATAAGGATAAATCACATAAATTGTTTAATTATGATGTTATAGTGGTTGGAGCAGGACATGCAGGTTGTGAGGCGGCAATTGCCGCCTCTAGACTTGGTGCAAAGGTTTTACTTACAAGCCTCAATATTGATAATATTGCTCTTATGCCATGTAATCCTGCTGTAGGGGGTCCTGCAAAATCAAACCTTGTAAGAGAAATTGATGCTCTTGGCGGGGTAATGGGAGATGTTACCGATAACACATATATGCAATTTAAGATGTTAAATTCTTCAAAAGGTCCTGCAGTGCGTGCTTTAAGGGCACAATCCGACAAAAAAGAATACAAAGCCTTTATGAGGAATTTAATTGAAAGTGAACAAAATATCACCTTAAAACAAACTCAAATAACCGGACTTTTATCAAATAATAATGCGGTAATAGGGGTTTTAGATGAACTCGGGCTTGAATATTATGCAAAAAGTGTAATTTTAACCACAGGCACAAGTTTAGAAGGAAAAATTTATGTAGGCTTAAAATCTTTCAGGGCGGGAAGATTAGGAGAACAGGCTGCAATCGGATTGTCTGAAAGCCTTGTAAAGCTGGGACTTCCTTTAAAGAAACTTAAAACAGGAACTCCTGCAAGAGTGGATAGCAGAACTATAGATTATTCAAAACTTATAGTTCAGCCACCTGACAGCCCTGATGATAATCCATATTATGAGGGGTGTCTTAATTTCTTTTCTTTTAAGAAAAATCATCCTATAAGGCCAATGGTTCCCTGTTATTTAACAAAAACAAATGAAATTACCCATAAAATCATAAGGGATAATCTCGATAAATCTCCTATGTATCAGGGGATGATAACAGGTATCGGCCCGAGATACTGCCCTTCTATTGAAGATAAGGTTGTAAGGTTTGCGCACAATCCTTCTCATCATATTTTTATAGAACCCGAAGGGGCTGATACTTATGAAACTTATGTGCAGGGGTTTTCAACAAGTCTGCCGATTGAAGTTCAAATTCAAATGCTTCATTCTCTTCCCGGGTTAGAAAAAGTTTCAATAATAAAACCGGCATATGCTGTTGAATATGATTCAGTACCTGCTGTTGAATTAACACATTCTTTAATGACAAAGAAAGTAAAAGGATTATTTTTAGCAGGACAGATAAACGGGACATCAGGGTATGAGGAAGCGGCAGCACAAGGGTTAATTGCAGGAATTAATGCTGTAAAATACTGTAATAATGAAGAATTTTTAGAATTAGACAGGGCAAGCTCATATATTGGTACTTTGATTGATGACCTTGTTACGAAAGATTTAGCTGAACCATACAGGATGTTAACCTCAAGAAGCGAATACAGGCTTATTTTAAGACAGGATAATGCCGATTTCAGGCTTATGGAAACAGGAAAAAAAATCGGACTTGTAAAAGAAGAGAACTATCAAAGATTTTTAGATAAAAAACAGGCGATTGAGGATGAAATTAATAATTTAAAAAATACAAAAATTTCTCCTAATGAAAAGAATAAAGAAATTTTAAATAATCTTAATGAAAATTTAGAAACAGGTCAAAGTGCCTTCCAGCTTTTAAAAAGACCAAATATTGGCTACAAAGTGCTATATAAACTCGGATATATTCCAAATACAATGAGAGAAGATAAATATTTTATTAAAGAGGTGCTTGAAGAAGCTGAAATTTTAATAAAATATGACGGATATATAAAAAGGCAGAAAGAACAGGTAAATTCTGCCGACAAACTTGAAAAAATTAAAATTCCCGATGATTTTGAATATAAAGATTTGAAACAGATTTCAACAGAAACAAGGGAAATTTTAAGTAAAATACGTCCGAAAACTCTGGGGCAGGCCTTAAGAATAGGCGGAGTAAAGCCGGCAGATATTTCTTGTTTAATGGTTATAATTGAAACAAAAAAATACAAAGCTTGATTTTATTTTTGTTTTTTATAAAATAACTTTAACCTGAAAATGCAGTCTAGAGTGGACTTTAGGAGTAAGGTAGAAGGTTTTTTATGATTAAAAAATTACTTGCAGTGTTTTTAATGTTAACAATTTTTACTCCATGTTTTGCGCTTGAAGATGAAAAAATAGCAGCAGCTGCACAAAATGCGCAGGATAATTCTGAAAATATTGATATAAGCGTAAAACTTAAAAAGGAATTAAAAGATACAATAACACTTGTTTACGGCAAACAAAACGCAGATGAAATTTATGAAAATGTATTAAAAAAAGCGCAAGATGCAATAAATTCAAGACCGCAGGAGTTAAAAAATCAGGATAAAATAAGAAAACCGGACTGGTATAAAAATGAAATTATTTATATGTTTTATGTGGACCATTTCGGGGTAATAAGCGATGATAAAGATAATACTTTTAAAGATACAGCTTTAATGTTTGATTATCTTGAAGATTTAGGAGTTACTACCCTTTATATGCTGCCTTTTGCAGACAGTCCTATGGCAGATGCCGGATTTGATGTTAAAAATCCAAGAAAAGTGAGGGAAAATTTAGGCGGAATGGCCGAATTTAAAAGATTTGCAAATGAAGCCAAAAAGAGAGGATTTAAAATTAAGGCGGATTTAGTTTTAAATCATTTATCAGATGAACATGAATGGTTTAAAAAACTTGAAGGCGGGGATGAAAAGTATCTTAATTATTTTATTTATAAAGAAAAAATGCCTGAATATGTAAAATATAAAGATGAAAAGTTGGGAACAGTTATAGAATATAAAGAAGAAGACGGAAAGATTTCAAAAAGAAGGCTTATTTTTCCTGAAAGTACTGAAAATAATTACAGAAAAGTAACTGTTAACGGCAAAGATTATTATCTTTATCATACATTTTATCCTTTTCAGCTTGATATAAACTGGCAAAACCCGGAAGTTTTATATTATATGCTTGACACTGTTACAAACTGGGCAAATTTAGGGGTAGATATTTTCAGAATGGATGCAATTCCTTATCTTTCAAAGGATGAGGGAACAAATGCCGAAAATCAGCCAAAAACCCATGCTATTATTAATCTTTTATCTGATTATATTCAATTAACCGCACCATCTTCAGTTATTCAGGTTGAAGCCTGTCAGGCACCAAAGGACATTCTTCCGTATTTTGGAAAAGAAAGAGAAATTCAAGTTAACATTGATAATGAAAATATCAAATTTAAAAGAACATCAGAAGCACAGATTGCATATCATTTTCCAAATATGAATGCAATTTGGGCAAGCCTTGTAAGCGGAGATAAAAAATATTTTATTGAAACAAACAAGAAAACCCCTGTTATTCCAAAAACCGCTGTATGGGGTAATTTTTTAAGAGTACATGATGAATTAAGTTTAGAAATGGTCAGCCCTGAAGTTAGAAATATAATATTTGAAGATTTAATTACAAAAGGGGCGGATTTTAGAAATGGTTTTGGAGTAAGTGGAAGGCTTGCGAATTTTTTAGATAAAAACCCAAACAGAATTGAAGAAGCTTTTGCAATATTATTTTCTGTTTCCGGTGTGCCGATTATTTATTACGGGGATGAAGTCGGGGCTGCAAATAACTATGAAAATGCTAAAAAATCTGCACAGAACAGAATTAAGAAAGAAAAAAATCAAGAAAATAATCTTTTGTCTGTATTTGATTCAAGAGATATAAACAGAGGACAAATACCTCAAAAACTTTTTTACGGTTCAACAAAAGGATATTATGAATTTAATTCAAAAGTTTATAAAAAGGTTAAAAATTTAATTGAAATAAGAAAAAAATACCCAGTTCTTATAAATGGAGATTTTGAGATTTTAAAAACAAAATCAAAACATAATTTTTGCTACATAAGGAAAAACAAAGAACAGCAAATACTTGTAATAAATAATTTATCAAAAGATAAATTAATTGCGGAAATCACAATTCCGCCAACAATTGTATTGAAAAATAACGGAAAAATTACAAGTTTAAGAAATTTAATAAATGGGGATGATGTAAAAGTTAATATATCTTTGCAAAACAGGACAATGCACCTTAGAATTGCACCATATCAGGTTCTATGGCTTGAATTATAGAGTTTGAAGTGAAAAAAAGGAAAAAATTATGCAAAATAATATTGAAAAGAGCGGAAAAAAGAGCTTTTTGAACTATATAAATATTTTTAGAGGGCTTGCAATTTTATTGATAGTTATCGGGCACACGATGCAGATAGCAGGTTCAAACAAATTAATACATATTTTCTGGTGTGAGGTCGTATGCGGAGGAACGGCACTTTTTATATTTATTTCAGGTTTTTTATTTCAGCATTTGTCGGGGAAATTTGAATATAAAAATTATCTTTCAAAGAAGTGGAAAAATGTTATTATTCCTTATTTAATCACGGCAATTCCCGGACTTATCTTATGCTGTTTTACACCGCAGATTTATCCTAACCCGTTTGAAAAATGGAATGTTTTTGTTCAAATTCCCGTTCTGCTTTCTATAGGAAGAGTTCATAATACACCGACATGGTTTATTCCTATGATTGTTCTTTTCTTTATATTTTCAGCTTTACTTTTAAAGTTTGAAAAGAAGGGAATTTTATATAAATTTTTACCGCTAATGTTTATAATTACAATATTTTTACAAAGGGGTGAAATTGAATACGGGCAAATGTATGATTTAACTTATCCGGAGCGTTATATGGCGTATGTTGAATATATATTTAAAGGGTTTATTCATTTCTTTTCTTTATATGTATTCGGGATGTATTGTTCTAAGAATAAAGGAATAATTGATAAATTTTATGAAAAACGAGCTGTATTGTGGTTTTTAATGATATTTACCGCAGGGCTGAATATTTATTTAAGCTATAGCGGAATTTATTCAAACTTTACCGTTTCAAAAACATTTTTAACAATGCTTGTTTTAGGGTATTTAAAATATTATGACGGTGTGATTTTATCCTGCCCTAAATTAAACAGCGCGCTTGATTTTATTGCAAAATACAGTTTTGGAATATTTTTTATTCACTGGTACTGGATTTTTGTCTATAACAGAATTTTTGGTTTGCAGGGGGTATTATCCGTTGCGGGCGGAAGTTTATATATTTTGGAAGGACTTAGTATAACCGCAGTTAGATTTATTGTAGTAACGGTATTATCAATATTGACTTTATGGGGGTTAAAAACATTGCTGTTGAAAATTAACCCGAAACTTAATACAAGAATGTTTCTTGGAGTATAAAACCTTTAAATTCTAACAGGAAACAGCAAATATCAAATATCCGCAATATGGTTTAGGTTATTTTTTGAAAAATATAGTATAATTCTTTTGTATAAGGAAGGGTTATTTTGCTAAACAATATTAAAACTGCGGAAAGTCAAGATTATTCAGGATTAAAGGATAAATTAATATATTTTTTAA
>CAQTPN010000059.1:0-2960 GCA_948888345.1 uncultured bacterium
ATATTAAAAAAGAAATCGGGATTGATGTATCTATCGGGCTTTCGCCGACAAAAACCCTTTCAAAATTGGCCTCAGAAATTGCAAAAACAAAAATTAGGCGTCATATTGATGAAACAGGTGTTTTTGAAATTAATGAAGAAAACAGAATTGAAATTTTAAAACATACAAATATTAATGAAATTTGGGGTATAGGACGGAATATTGATAAAACACTCCGCAGGCATAATATTAGAACGGCGTTTGATTATATTGAGCTTGGGGATGATTTTTTAAAAAGAAATTTAGGGAAAATCGGACTTGATTTAAAAGAAGAATTACAAGGTAATTCCGTTAATTCTGTAGATTATGAAAACGCACTCCCGAAAAGCATTTCAAGAACCCTTTCTTTCAGGGAATTTACGGAAGATAAAAGTGTTATTAAAAATGCGCTTAATCATCATTTGCACGAAGTCTGCGTAAAATTAAGAAAATATAATCTGACCGCATCTATGATAACAGTTATGTTGAGGACAAAGGATTTCAGGATTTTTACAAATAAAATTTCTCTGGATGAACCGTTTGACAGTGAATTTGAAGTTAATCAAAAAATTTATACCCTTTTTGATGAAATTTACACAAAAGGTGTGATTTATCGCTCTTCCGGAGTTATTTTATCAAAAATTGAACCCAAAAAAGATACGCAGCTCGGGCTTTTTACCGTTAAGGAAAAAGAAAAATCCAAAAATTTATCAAAAGCCTGGGATAATATAGAAAAGAAATTCGGGCAGGGCACCCTCAAAATCGGCAGGGTGGAGAAAAAAGAAGAGCAACAGGGTTGAATTTTTTGTAGGTTTACCCTACAATAATAATATGGAAAAAGAAATTATTTATTATTATACAGCAAATAATGAATGTCCATATAAAGAATGGCACGATACACTTGATAAATCTATACGTTTTAGAATAGACAGGCGCATTGAAAAACTTGAAACCGGACTTTACGGCGACCATAAGCGATTACAAAAATCCGAATTATCTGAACTTCGTATGGATTTTGGCAAAGGCTACAGAATTTACTACTATGACCTTGAAAATACTGTGATTTTATTCATAGCGGGAAGTGACAAAAGCAATCAGAAAAAAGTAATACAACAGGCCAACGATTATTTTGAAGATTATTTAGAAAGGAATGTCAGATAATGACACTAACAGATAGAGAACGTAAATATATTGCAAATGCACCCACCTTTAGGGAACATCTTTTGGAACAAATGCAGGACCCTGAATATCAAAAAGGCTGGCTTCAAATATCTCTTGAAGAATTTCTTGAAGATGGAAATGTTGATGAATTTGTAAGGTCTTTAACCTATGTTGTTCAAGCCCGCGGGCGCGGAGAAATTACAAAACTTGCAAAAGAATTAAATATAGACAGAAGCAACCTGTCTGAAATAATTAATGGTAAAACAAAACCGCAATTGAGTACTATTTTAAAATTAATTAACGGTCTTGGATACGATTACGAGATAAAACTTAAAGAAACCAAGCGCAAAAAGAAAAAATCAGCTTAGATTACTTTTCTGCAATAGTAGAGCGTTTAAGTTCATTTTGAAGAATATTCTTTGCAAAATTTAATTGTGAATCATTATTTTTTTCAAAATCATCTCTTGTAATTTCAATTGAATAATTCGGCTCAATCCCTTTTTTGTTGATATCTTCGCCATTTGGGGTTAAATATCTTGCAATGGTAAGGTTTAAACCTGTATTATTTGGCATGGAATAAATTTTTTGAACAACTCCTTTTCCGTAAGTTTTTGTACCTACAATAAGTGCTCTTTTGTTGTCTTTTAGCGCGGATGATACAATTTCGCTTGCACTTGCGGATTCTCCGTCTACAAGGACAACAAGAGGTTTGTCATAGATATACTCTTTGTTTTCGGCATTATAGGCACCGCCTTTGCCGTCCCGCCCTATAACGCGCACTATTTCGCCGCTGTTTAAAAACATATTTGCAACAAAAACCGCATTTTGGAATAAACCTCCTGTATTGCCTCTTAAATCAAGTATAAGAGCCTCTGTATCCCTTAATTTATTCAAGGCATCAATAAATTCTACAGGCGTATTTGAACTTATAAAGCTTGTAATTCTTATATAGCCAATCTTTTTATCTATAATTTCAGATTCTACGGTTTTGATTTTAATTTCTGCACGTCGAACCTTCTTTATAATTTTCTTATTTTCTCTTAAAATTTCAACTTCAACAATTGAATTTAAACTTCCTTTGATATAGTTTGATGCCTGAATAAGGTTGTCTCCGCTTACCTCGTTTCCGTTAATTTTTAATATCATATCCCCTGCTCTAAGGCCTGCAGCATCAGCAGGAGCACCCTTTATTACACTCATAACACGGATTTTTCCCGAAACCGATACAATATTTACTCCTATTCCGTAAATTTTTGAATCAATAGTTGTATTTTGTTCTTCAAATTCATTTTTGCTCAAAAATCTTGAATAAGGGTCATTTAAGCTTGCAAGCATTGTATTAATTGCAATGTAGGCATCTTCTTCGGTTTTAATTTTATGAAGATAATGTTTTTTCCACCGTGCCCAGTTTTGCTCGTTGAGTTCATCATCAAAATAGCTTGATTTTACCAGTGCCCATGTTTCTTTGAATAATTCTTCAGGCTCAAGCTGTTTTTCTTCTTTATGAAGGTTTTTTAAAAGCGGCGACGGCTTGTAATTATCGGCATTTTGAATATGCAGAAAATTACATATTGTAAATAAGGCTAAAAATGCACATAAACCGATTATCGTTTGTTTCAGCCGGTTTGTAAGGTTTTTTAATCCTTTGAAATCGGGCCATTTTATATTTTTCATTTTACTTATCTTTTTTCTTTGACTTATCGGATTTCATCTTAACCCCTGTTGGGATTAATCTGTATCCGCCGCCGTATATTGTTTCAATGTATTTATTTTTTTCAGTT